>JALSPZ010000103.1 GCA_026985675.1 Flavobacteriales bacterium | reverse complement strand
CGGAAACTTGTTTGCGTGGTAAGTCTATTTGTCCCGGATCGCCTGTAATAATAAATTTGGCATTTTTACCCATTCTTGTTAAGAACATTTTCATTTGATTGTGTGTGGTGTTTTGTGCTTCATCAAGGATTACAAAAGCATTGTCTAAGGTTCGTCCGCGCATAAAAGCCAAGGGAGCTATTTGGATAATTCCTTTTTCCAAATGGCTCTCCAACCTTTCGTGTGGTATCATTGCCCGCAAGGCATCGTATAAAGGTTGCATATATGGGTCTAATTTTTCTTTCATATCCCCCGGTAAAAACCCTAAGTTTTCACCGGCTTCAACTGCCGGTCGGGTTAATATGATACGTTTGACTTCTTTGTTTTTTAAAGCACGAACCGCTAGTGCTATACTCACAAAAGTTTTACCGGTTCCGGCCGGTCCAACCAAAAACACCATATCGTTCTTTTGAGAAGAAGTAACTATTTTTCTTTGGTTAGGAGTTTGCGGTTTGATTAGTCTTCCGCCGACTCCGTGAACAATCACATCATCGGTTTTGATGAATTCTTTGTATTCTTCATCGTTTGAAGTAACAATATGTTCAATGGTTTCTTTATCCAGCTTGTCATATTTTTGAATATGTTGAAGAATCAAATCAACCTTTTGTTCCAATTCGTCCAAAATATCGGGTTCTCCGAAAATTTTCAATTCGTTTCCCCTAAATATAATTTTGATTTTCGGATAAAGTTCTTTTAAAAAATTGATGTATTCGTTCTTTACTCCGCTAAATAAAACGGGATTAATTCCGTTGATACTTAAAGTTCTTTCTTTCAATCTTAAAAATTTATTTTTTTGTGATTTAAGTTATAAAATTTTAGTTGTATTTTTGTTCAAAGATAATAATTATTTTGATATGCCGATTATTACTTTATCGACAGATTTTGGAACAAAAGATCCTGATACGGCTTTTTTGAAAACACGGATATTACAAGAAATACCGGATGCTCAAATTATTGATATTACGCATCAATTGACTCCTTTTGATGTGGAAGAAGCAGTATATATTTTAAAAAATTCATTGAATTATTTTCCCAAGGGGAGTATTCATTTGATTGCTTTTGATTCGGAAGTAACTCACCAAAATAAAGCTATAGCCGTGCAAACCGATGATTATTTTTTTTTAACAAATGATAATGGATTGATACCGGAAATTCTTTCCGGCAAAACATATAAAGCTTTTGATCTTTCCGCACCGATTTATGACCGGTTTATGACTTATCATATTGAAGCCATTAAAAAATTTATCGAAGATGCATTTCCTACACTTTTTAGTGAAGAATTATCCGAACTCAAAAAATACAGTTTTGCCAAACCTGTTTTGAAATTTGAGGGTAAATTAGTTAAACATATTTTTCCGAGAGTTATATATGTTGATAATTTTGGAAATGCTGTTTTTAATCTTAAACAAGACGAATTTGAAAAACATCGTCAAAACCGTAAATTCAGTATCCTCACCGATTTTGATAAAATTTACAAATTAAGTAAGGGTTATTCTGATTTGTTATCAAATGAACCGGGGGGAATTTATGGTAAGGCAGGCGCAGGTTTTAATCGTTTCGGGTATTTGGAAATTTTTATGAATAGTAGCAATTACGATAGAGGAGGGGCAAACAATTTGTTGGGTTTAAGCAAGAATAGTCAAATAAAAATTAGTTTTGATTGATGAATATAAGAAAATATATTCCCAAGCATCCGTTTATTAGACATATTGTATATTGGATTTTTTTAATTTTTACAATTTTTATTGCTTCTCATCTAAATTGGTGTGTTGAAAATATTTATTTTAAATGGATTTATCAAGCTATTGCAGTAGCCAATCGGATGTTTGACAGATTATTTTCGTTTTCGATAGGAGATGTTTTTTATGTTTTATTATTGATTTATATTTTTTATCTGTTGGTAAATTTAATTTTTCATATACGAAAACCAACAGAAGCTTTATTAAAAATTTCACGTTTTTTATTATTAATCATCGGGTTGTTTTATCTTTCTTGGGGTTTCAACTATTTTCGTCCTTCAATAGATAAAACTTTAAAATTTTCGTCGGTTAGTTATAATTTACATCAATTGACTTCTGTAACCGATACGGTTATCAAACGTGCTAATGCGTTACAATTGTCTTTATCGGGTAATGATACTTCGGCAGTTGATGTGCCGTATGGATTGGAACATATTTTGAACAAAACCCCGACGGGATATGAAAAGATAGCTTTGCGAATTAAACAAAAATATCGAGAGCCGGTTATAAAAAAATCCTTACTAAGTCCGTTTATTTCTTATTTATATACAACAGGTTATCTCAATCCCTATTCGGGGGAGGCACATATCAATTATTTATATCCGAAATTTGCTGTTCCGTTTATAGCGTCGCATGAAGTGGCACATCAATTGGGCTATGCGCCTGAGGACGAGGCTAATTTTTTAGGATATTTGGCAGCCATACACCATCCCGATCCTTATTTTCAATACAGCGGATATACAGCCGCACTATATTATTTATTACTGGAGCTCAAAAAAGCGGACAAAAAATTATATCAAGAAAAAATTATAAAACTTAATAAAGGGATTTTGAAAAATTTTGCCGAAGAAGCAAGATTTTATAGAAAATATAAGAACAAATACGATATGTCCCAAGCCTATGATTCTTATCTTAAACTCAATAAACAAAAAAAAGGGATTCGTTCTTATAATGATATGCTAAAGTTATTGATTGGATATTATGTTGATAAGGATTTATAAAAGTATTTTTAGAAAGGTGTTTTTTAAGAGAATCAGGTGTATTTTTTAATTGGAAAAATCAATAATCCTTTTTTATATATTCGGAAATATGTCTTATATCTTTCCTGTAAATCAAATGATTTTTCTTTATAATATAATATCTCGTAGAATCCAAATTTTTTAGAGTAGAAATATTAGTTGGATTATTTAAACTATCAATTCTATATCTAATACTATCTCTTTTGAAATAGATTTTATTATTCTTTATTTCCCATTTACCCATATCAATAGTACAGGCGATATGTTTATATGTATGGTTTGGATAAATAACAATAGTATCATTTAAATTTCTATATTTAAGAAAAATTTAATCTAAAAAATTAGCTTTTTTCCTGGCGAAATATATGCCTGTAATTTCATTTTGTTTTACTGATTTACAGGAATTAATAAAACCAATTAAAATTAATAATAGGATGAGATGCTTCATGATTTATTTCCGAATTAATTACTTTACGATTAGTTTCGGTAATTTATTTCATTAGTAAAAATGATTTCTTTTGATATGTTAATATGTTAACGAGTGAATATGCGTAGTTGCGGACTTTAAAGCACTTATTTTTCAATTTAGTACTAAATTTTGTTCAAAGGTACAAACTTTGAGTTTAGCACAAAAACCGCAATTACGTATATTTTTTTGTTATCAACTGTTTACATATCAAAATCCCAAGTCAATATCAAATTTAACGAGTTTGTTTTTATAGTTCCATTGTCAATAACTACAACATCACTAATATTTTTTAGACCTAAATTTTCTCTTAATTCAATATTAAGGTTGCTTCTATCA
>JALSPZ010000102.1 GCA_026985675.1 Flavobacteriales bacterium | reverse complement strand
GCTTCCAAAAAAGCTTTCTTTTCGCGATAAGCTTTTTTCAAAAAATAATAGAACAACCCAATGACCACCAAACCGGCAATAACCGTTCCCGTATGAAAAGGCGTCCCGAAAGTATTGGTAAAAGTAATTTCAAAGAAACTGAAAAACTTCATCGTCCAAGGAAGCAAAAGCTTAAAGATAAACAAAAGAATACCAATTACTACGGCATTGGCAATGATAAACGATTTACGCGTAACCTCCTGATGTGTTTTAAAATAATACATCATCCCGATAGCCGGAATAACCAGCAAAGCCATAAAATGCACACCAAATGACAGTCCGATAACATAAGCCATTAAAATCAGCCATTTATTACCGCGCGGTTTATCCAAGCTGTCCACCCATTTCAATCCCAGCCAAAACAAAATAGCAGTTAAAAAAGTAGCGGCGGCATAAACTTCGGCTTCCACAGCCGAAAACCAAAAAGTATCCGAAAAAGCAAAAGCCAGTGAACCCACAACGGCACTTCCCAGCACAGCTATTTTTTCGGCTTTTGACAAATCATCTTTACGCAAAATATATTTGGTCAGAATATGTATTATGCTCCAATATAGCACCAAAATCGTAAGCGCACTAAAAATAGCCGACATCATATTTACCATATAAGCCACTTTCTGCGGAGATGCAGCAAACATAGAAAAAAACGCTCCTAACATTTGAAAAAGCGGAGCTCCCGGCGGGTGTCCCACTTGCAATTTAGCCGATGTAGAGATATATTCACCACAATCCCAAAAACTTACCGTAGGTTCAAGTGTTGAAATATAGGTGAAAAGGGAAATCAAAAAAACTACAATCCCTAAAATAATTTCAATTTTTTTATAAGATAATTGTTTCATATACAAACAAATATTAAATCAACAGGAAATTTACTCAAACCTCAAAAATAAGAATAAAAAACGGGTTTTGGACAATTTTATAAAAATTTAACGAGTTTTTAGACAAAATGTTTTCAAAAATCATCATTTGGGCGTGTCCCTTCCCTCTATCCAAAACTTTCCAACTCACAAACCCCAAGCTTTCCACGGGTCGTGTTTTCCGCTTATAGTCCCGCCCGCAAAAACACACAAAAACATAACAAGCAAAAGGAGCTTCTCGGGTCGCTCTTTTGCTTGTGTTTTTGTAGTGTTTTGCGGTGCGGGAGCTACCGCTTCAACCACTCACGCGAAGTATCGTCGCAGCTGTATGCTTTGTCCCATTAGTTGAAGGCTTTCAAATTCATCATTCTTAGTTCATATTCGTTATTCAAATATCTCATTTTTACTATAAACAAATCCACAAATCAATCATTCCCCATTAAAAAAATAATTTCTTACTTTTACAGAAGCCAAAATCATTTATATGAAAAAATACAATTTCGATGAGATAATCGACCGAAAAGGCACAGATTGCATAAAATATGATGCAACCGAAAAATTTTGGCGTATAAAAGATGCCTTTCCTATGTGGGTAGCCGATATGGATTTCAAAACTCCTGATTTTATTATCAATGCTCTAAAAAAACGACTCGAACACGAAATTTTAGGATACGGTTTCAAGTCCGAAAGACATTTCACAAGCATAAAAAATTGGTTAGAAAAACGTCATAATTTCAATGTAAAAACAGATCAAATATCTTCCAGTCCGGGAGTAGTAACCGGTTTTAGTATGGCTATCCAACAATTCACAAACCCTGGCGATGAAATAATTGTTCAACCACCCGTTTATTTTCCTTTTTTCAAGACTATAAAAAATGCCGACAGAAAAGTTGTTTACAATCCACTTAAAATATCCGAAGGAAAAATAACTATGGATTTTGCCGATTTGGAGAAAAAAATATCATCAAAAACCCAAATGATTTTACTATGCAATCCGCACAATCCCGGCGGTAGAGCTTGGACGCTTCAAGAATTGCAACAATTGGATGAACTTGCTCAAAAACACAATCTTTTGGTCATTTCCGATGAAATACACGCAGATATCTTGTTAAACGGCAATAAATTTTATTCGTATGCTTCGGTTTCGGAATATGCGGCTCAAAATTCCATTATTTTCGGTGCCCCGAGCAAAACTTTTAATATTGCCGGACTTTCTACTTCTTTTGTGATAGCCAAAAATCCGGAAATTTTAAAAAAATACAATAAAATTTTAGAACTCAATCATTTGGCAAAAGGCAATGTTTTGGGAAATATCGCACTAACAGCCGCCTACGAAAACGGCAGCGAATGGCTTGACCAATTGATTGAATATTTGGAAGGAAATTTGGATTATCTTACAAATTTCTTTCAAGAAAATATGCCCGAAGTAAAAGTTTATCGCCCTGATGCTTCTTTTTTAGTTTGGTTGGATTTCAATCAATGGGGATTATCTCCCGCAGAACTCAAAAATTTCTTTTTTAAACAAGCTAAAATCATTATAAATCCGGGATTTATTTTCGGTCCCGGTGGAGAAGGATTTATGCGATTAAACTTTGCCTTGCCAAGAAAAAAATTGGAATGGGCTTTGGAAAAAATTTATGAAACTATTAAGCAATTCAAGGCTCATCCATCTATATAATTTTGAGCAATTTCAGCCGCCAACTTTGCATTATTCAATACCAAGGCAATATTGGAAACCAAACTTTTTCCTTGGGTAAGTTCTTTTATTTTTGCCAATAGAAACGGTGTGCTTTCTTTTCCTTTGATTCCCAATTGATTTTGTTCATCAATAGCTTGATTTATTATATTTTCCATATAATTCGGATCCATAGAAAATTCTTCGGGAACCGGATTTGCTATAACCACACCACCTTGTAAACCTGCTTGCCATTTAGCATTGAGCGCTTCTGCAATTTCAGTAGCGGAATTCATTTGATAATCCAACCGAAAACCGGATTTTCGGGTATAAAAAGCAGGCAATTCGTCGGTTTGATATCCCCAAACGGGAACTCCCAAGGTTTCTAATACTTCCAAAGTTAAACCCAAATCCAAAATAGATTTGATACCGGCACAAACCACTGCTACGCTTGTGCGTTCCAATTCGTATAAATCGGCCGAAATATCAAAAGTTTGGTTTGCCCCGCGATGCACACCACCTATACCTCCGGTAGCAAATATTTTTATTCCGGCTAATTCCGCTGCAATCATAGTAGCGGATACTGTTGTTGCACCCATTAGTTTTTTTGACAAAACCACCGGAATATCTCTTCGACTGGTCTTGATTACTCGTGTGCCAGCTTTGGCTAATTTTTCTATTTCATCTGGTGTTAATCCTACCTTTATTTTTCCGTTCATAAGAGCAATTGTTGCCGGAATAGCTCCGTTTTTTCTTACTTCGGCTTCAACTTTCAAAGCGGTTTCCATATTTTCGGGATAGGGCATTCCGTGTGAAATAATCGTAGATTCCAATGCAACGACAGGTCTTTTTTCCTTAATTGCCGCAAAAACTTCCGGATTTATATCTAAAAATTGATTCATAAATTAAAATAATTATGAGACAAAGGTAAGTTATAAAAATGAAATTAATTTCTTAAAACCGAAAGTATGTTTTTATAGGACATCTCGGGATTGACCGCCAATTTGCTTTGAACGGTTATAGATGCCGCCGCCATACCGAATCTTGCCA
>JALSPZ010000101.1 GCA_026985675.1 Flavobacteriales bacterium | reverse complement strand
TTTATAAAAAAGCTAAAAAAACCAAAGACCAAGCAAAAGCCGATGAAAGTTTCAACAAACTAATGGAACTTTACGACAATTGGGAGAAAAATTTCCCCAATACCAAATATGTTGGTAAAATTTATCAAGACAAAGGTTTACTTTTATTGGAAAGCAAAAAAGCCGGTAAAGAGGAATTATATAAAATTTTTAACAAAGGTTTTACAAAAGGTAAAAATTTGTTTACCAATCCCAAAGCTTTGTATGCTTATTTCAGCAGTGCCGTTCATATGTATAAAAACAATAAAATCAGCTTTGAGGATTTGATTAAAAATTATGATGAAGTGCAAGAAGCCATTAATAAATCTATCGTGAAGTATACCAAAACCATGGAAAAACTTCAACAAAAAGAAGAAAACGGCGAATTATTGAAATCGGAAGAAAGAAAACTAAAAGCCATAAAGAAAAATATTCCGGTATATACTGTGGTTTCTACCAATATGGACAAAATTTTGGGAGAATTAGGAGATTGCTCGCATTTGGTTCCTTTATACAAAAAGAAATTTGAAGAAAATAAAAACGATACCGAATGGTTGAAAAAAGCAGCGCGTAATTTGAGTAAAAAAGATTGTTCAAACGATCCTATTTTTGCCAAATTGGTTACACAGTTGGATAAGATAGAACCTTCTTTCAGCTCTGCTTATTATTTAGGAATTTTGAATAAAAAGAAAGGAAAACTTTCAACTGCCGAATCTTATTTGAAAAAAGCAATAAATCTAACAAGTGATGCTTATGACAAAGCAAAAACTTATTATTTGTTAGCAAAAATAGCACAAAAGAAAGGAGCTAAATCACAAGCGCGCTCTTATGCATATTCGGCTTTGAAATATAAACCTTCTATGGGTTCGGCTTATTTGCTTATCGCCAGATTATATGCCAGTAGCGCCAACAGTTGTGGAAACAACGATTTTGACAAATTGGCTACTTATTGGCTAGCCGCTCAAATGGCAGATAAAGCTGCTGCTGTTGATCCGGCAGTTGCCAAACACGCTCGTAAAGTAGCAGCTAACTACCGTTCAAAAGCCCCTAGTAAAGAAATGATCTTTATGCAAGGAAAAGCCGGCAAAACAGTTAATCTTAAATGTTGGATCGGACAAAGTGTAAAAGTTCCCAATGTAAAATAAAATGTGTTCTTATAAACATATCATTAAAAGTATTGCCGTTGTTTTATCAATGGCAATGCTTTTTTTATCCTGTTCCAAAGAAAGCATCAACACGACACAATTATATCCCGAAAATGCAGACATTCCTTTGTCCGAAACCTTTGATTTTAAACTCACTTATACCCTCAAAGGCGAAAGCGTATTGGAACTGACAGCTCCCCTGATGCAAGATTTTAGCAATAAAGAAAAATTCAAATACCAATATTTTCCAAAAAAATTCAAAGTGGTATTGACCAACAAAAACGGAGATATCACTACAATTATGGCAGATAAAGCCTATATTTACAAAAATCCTTCACTTACGGAACTCATCGGGAATGTTAAAATCTATAACGACAAAGGAGCTTCTTTGGAAACCGGACATCTGTTTTGGGATGAAAAAAACAATCATATCTTTGGCGAAGAAAAAACTATTCTTAAACAAAACGAAGAAATGATTTCGGGAACCGGTTTTGATTCCAGTTTGGATTTCAAAAATGTTAGAATCAATCAAATCACCGGAAGATTAAAAGTTAAAAATCAATCCTGATGTAACTATCTAAAAAATATTTTTGTATCTTTTCAAAAAAAATAAAAAATGTTAATAAATAAAAAATTACTTTTTATCATATCCTTGCTTTTTACATTAAATATCTTGGCACAAGATGCCATTAGTTATAAAATTTTTAAAGGCAACGGCAAGAAAACCTCTTATAAAAAATTGGTAAAAGCTGCTTCCAAAGCCAATATCGTTTTTTTCGGTGAGGAACACGACAATCCGATTGCGCATTGGTTGGAGCTAGAACTTACCCAAGATTTATATAAAAAAAACGGAGGAAAAATAATCTTGGGAGCCGAAATGTTAGAAACGGATAATCAACAAGCATATAATGACTATTTAACCGGAAAAACAGACTATAAACAACTTAAAAAGGATGCACGCTTATGGCCTAATTTCAAAACCGATTACTTGCCGCTATTGAATTTTGCCAAAGATAAAAAATTGAAATTTGTTGCTACAAATATTCCACGCCGTTATGCTTCCAAAGTTTTTAAAGGAGGTTTTGAAGTTCTGGATTCTTTAGCTCCAAAAGAAAAAAAATGGATAGCGCCTCTCCCGATAAAATACGACTCCACATTAACCAAATATGTAGCGATGACTAAAATGGAACATGTGAAATATATGCCTAAAAATATGCAAAAAAATATGCCTAAGGCACAAGCCGTAAAAGATGCAACGATGGCATATAATATTTTAAAAAATTATGAACCGGGGAAAATTTTTATCCACTACAACGGAAGTTATCACTCCAATGATTATCAAGGAATTGTTTGGTATATCAAACAAGAAAAACCCGAGATGAAAATACTGACCATCAGTGTGGAAACCCAAGAGCAACTCAAAAAATTGGATGAAAAAAATAAAAATAAAGCGGATTTTATTATTGTTGTAAATAAAAACTTTCCAAGGTCTTATTGATGAGTTCACAAGATTATAAAATACTTGTTTTTACCGATGGTTCATCTTTGGGAAATCCGGGTCCCGGCGGTTACGGCATTCTCATCAAAACATCGGACGGAAGCTTGGAAAAACAATTTTCAAAAGGCTTTAGAAAAACTACCAACAATCGTATGGAACTTTTGGCGGTAGTCGATGCCTTAAAAAAAATTAAAAACAAAGAAATACCGGTGGAAATCTATACCGACTCAAAATATGTCAGCGAAGCTATAAACAAAGGGTGGATTAATAAATGGATTAAAGAACGATTCCGAAAAACAAAAAATACCGATTTGTGGAAAGAATTTTTAAAAATATCCAAAGATTTTGATTTTAGCATTCACTGGATAAAAGGACATAACAAACATAGGGAAAATGAAATTTGCGACAAACTTGCTGTCCGTGCTGCAAAATCGGATAATCTCTCAATTGATGAGGGTTTTGAAAATAAAGAAAATGATAAGCCTACACTTTTTTAACAGCCACAAATTCATGGATAATATTCACTTGATTTCATCTCGATACAATTTTTTTTCGTACACTCAAAAAATCACTCGATGTGACAGGGTGTTATAAAATAACGCTATGTCAGTTCGAGTGAAAATGTGAGGGACGAACATTTTTGTATCGAGAACCTTGTCAGTTCGAGTATTTTTGCTGACGGTAGGAAGTAAAAATGTATCGAGAACTTGTACCGAGAGAACTAGTATTTAAAAAAGTATCTCGAAATTCTATAAAAATTTGAGACTTTCGCTTTTTCATAAAAATTACTCAGCTCCAAATTATTTGTGAAATAGTTATTGAATTTCTGACTAAAATCCTTTAACTCTCAATAAAAATTATAAGTAATCATACCTTTCTGCAAGGCGGGGGCAGTTTCGTCCGAATTAAAAAAGCTTTCTTTGGCAGCTTGAATAGCAGATTCTATTAAACATTCGTAAGTAG
>JALSPZ010000100.1 GCA_026985675.1 Flavobacteriales bacterium | reverse complement strand
GAAATGAAACCAAAATAATCAATGACTCAACTCGAATTTGTCAGCACGTTAAAAAAACTTGAAGACGGAATGTTTCGTTTGGCTAAATCCATCCTGATTTCATCGGATGAAGCTGCGGACGCCGTTCAAGAAGTAGCTGCAAAATTATGGGTTAAAAAAGAAAAATTGGATATGATTTCCAACAAAAATGCTTATTTTATGCGCGCCGTTAGAAATTACTGTTTGGACCGGCTAAAATCCAAACAAGCCAAAGAAGGAAGATTTGATGATGTATCTTTTAAAACCCAAAGTTTTTCAAGCGAAAAGAATTATGATAAAAAAGAGGCATACTATTTGATTATGGGTTTAATGAAACAATTACCGGAAACACAAAGAACTATTGTTCAGCTCAGAGATATAGAAGGTTATGATTACAAAGAAATAGCTCAAATATTACAAATGAACGAGAATGCCATTCGAACTGCACTTTCACGTGCGCGTAAAACATTAAAAACAGCATTACTTAAAACCTACGAATATGGATTACACTAAAATAGATGAATTACTCGAAAAATATTTTGAAGCCTTAACAGATTTGGAAGAAGAAGCTCAATTGAAAGCTTACTTCAAAAGCGATAAAATCGCTCCCCGACATCAAAAATATAAAGCTTTGTTTGATTTCTATTCGCAAGAACAATTTGTAACAAACCCGAGACCTGTTCGTTATGAAATTAGAAAACCTAAAAAAAATTATTGGTTTGCCGGTGCAGCTGTTCTAATTTTAGGGCTTGGGTTATTCGGATTAATAAATAAAAAAAATGTTATGAATATGGCGGAAAATAATCCGAATAAAAAAGAAAAAGTTATTCAAGAGATGAAAGTTTATACCAACCATCTCAACGAAGGAATTAAAAATGTAAGTGCTTTAAGCATATTCGGACAAAAAATACAAAAAGTTTTCAAAGTAAAAAAAGATTCAATACAGACTAAAAATAAGAATAATAACAGAAAAAAATGAAAAAAATAGTTTTATACTTCAGCATTTTAAGTTTCAGTTTGACTTATGGTCAAAATTTATTTGATAAATATGAAGATATGGACGGAGTAACTTCCATAATAGCTACGGAAGATATGTTTGAAATGTTGAGTTCCATAGAACCCGAAGGAAATGAAGCCAAAGAAGAAATGAGCTTACTCAAAGACCTTACGGGGTTAAAGGTGTTTTCTACTGAAAAAGCAGAGCTTAAACAACAATTCGTAAAAGATTTTAACGCTTATGTTCAACAAAATCAAATGAAAGAACTTTTACGAATCAACGATGATAAAGCCAATGTAAAATTTTATGTTATCAAAGGGAATAAACCTTATTTGGCCAAAGAACTCGTGATGATACTTACCGGAAAAAATGATAATAAAGATATTGTCATTATGGATATTACCGGAAATATCGATTTGAGAAAACTATCGAAATTGAATAAAAAAGTGAAAGTTGTGGATAAAAAATATTTTGAAGAGGTAGAAAAAAGCATAAATAATAATTGATGAAAACAATATTTAGAATATCGATTCTATTTATAATGGCGATCTTATTTTCTTGTCAAAAAAATCATTTGGAAAACTACTTGGTTCAAGCAACAGAAAACCCTGATTTTTTATCGGTTAATCTTCCGATAAATTTTGTAAATTTTGATGAAGAAAAATTAGACCCACAAACACGAAAAGATATTAAAGCCTTTAAGAAACTTAATATTTTACTTTATAAAAACGATTATCCGGTTAATAAAAAAGAAAAAGAGTTTAAAAAACTTCAGAATATTATTTATAGTGAACCTTATAAAGAGTTGATTAAAATAAAAAACAAAGGATACAAAATAGATTTTATTTATGAAGGTAAGCCTGAAAAAATTGATAAATTTATTTTTTTGGGAAAAGATAAAAACAACAATTTTATGCTGGGATTATTAAAAGCTAAAGGTGTTAATGCCAATAGCATTTATAAAGCGCTACAACATATAAAATCCATTAACAATTCGGAAGCAAAAAAAGCTATTGAAATTATCAAACTGGAGAATAATTAGTTTGCATCCGGAAGTTTTATATAATAGGTTTTTGAATTTTTATTATCCAACTTTTTAGAACGCAACCAAGGGTTTAACAATTTGATTGTCTTGTAATTTGTTCCCAAAGTTACAGCAAAATTTGCCAAATCGGTAATGGAACTATCCACCGTAATTTTTTTGGTTTTCGGATATTCATACAAATCTTTTGTGCTGAAAACAAAACCGAATTTATTAGGATTTTCCAAAATTTCTTTAATAATTATGATACGTGGAATATAACGGGAAGTTTCTTCATTCAAATACAAATCATAATAATTATTCACTTGTTGTTTTTCCAATTCGGATGAAATTCTATTCATCCCTGCATTATACGAAGCGGCAGCCAAAGTCCAAGAACCGAATTTTTCTTTGGCATCCAACAAATATTTACAAGCGGCACGCGTAGCTTTTTCCAGATGGTAACGTTCATCCACATCATCGGAAATTTCCAAACCCAATTCCTTTCCGGTTTTCTTCATAATTTGCCAAAAACCTTTGGCTCCGGCAGGAGAAGTTACATTTTGCAAACCGCTTTCGGCAACCGCCAGATATTTGAAATCGTCCGGCACTCCTTCTTCTTTGAGTATAGGTTCAATGATAGGAAAATATTTATGTGCCCTTTTAATCATCAATAAAGTATTGGATTGCCAATATGTATTTACCAGCAATTCCCTATCTATACGTTCCCTGATATCCGAATGTTTAAGCGGGACTTCTTCATCAACAAATGTTAAACTATCCGGTAAAGGAACGGCATAAATTCTATAATCATTTAAAAAACCGTTTTTTACCGAAGTTTCCGTATGAGGATCTGTCTTGAAATTATATCCAAGCGTGCCTGCCAATAATAATATAAAAAGTGTAAAAATTATTTTTTTCATCAAGAAATTTTCATTAATTATCAAAAATAATAAAAAAATTATGCCAAATCAATAATTTTACGATTTATTTTTTTCTTTTAATACATTTTTTAACGCCTCAATAGCATCTCTATATTTTGCCGCATTGATAAAATCCAATTCTTTGGCGGCATTTTCCATTTTTTTTCGCAATTCTCTGATTTCTTTTTCAATTTCAGAAGAAGTTTGATATTGCGCTTTTTCTTCGGCAACTTGTGAAGTCAAATCTTCCGTGTAAGCATAAGTTTTGGCTTCATTTTGCAATAGATGGCTATCCAAAGACTTTACAATTGGTTGAGGTGTAATGCCGTGTTTTTGGTTATAAGCCATTTGTTTTTCACGTCTTCGATTGGTTTCATCAATGGTTTTTTGCATACTTTGCGTGATTTTATCGGCATACATAATGGCTGTTCCGTTGATATGACGAGCAGCTCTCCCAATGGTTTGCGTTAAAGATTTGTGTGAACGCAAAAATCCTTCTTTATCGGCATCCAAAATAGCCACCAAAGAAACTTCGGGCAAATCCAATCCTTCACGCAATAGGTTTACCCCTACCAAAACATCAAATCGTCCTTTGCGCAAATCGTGCATAATTTCAACCCTTTCCAAAGTATCCACATCCGAGTGAATATAACGACTTCGGACATTG
>JALSPZ010000099.1 GCA_026985675.1 Flavobacteriales bacterium | reverse complement strand
ATTAATAAAATCTTCTAACTGCATAAAAAAAATTTAAAGCTAAAATACATATAAATTAATTTAATTTACTTCAACAAATATATTTTTTAATTTTATAAATTTTAAAAGCATTCGTTCTTTTAGTAAGAATGAAATTAGGAAAATGGTTAACTTTGTAAAAAATCAGAAATAAATGTTATTTTTGCCAAACAAAAATTAGTAATGAATAAAGAAATTTTGGAAAAAATAGAACTTTTGGAAGATAAAATCCGGAAATTAATTAACCAAAATTTTGAATTATCTCAAAAAATATCTAATTTTGAAAAAAAATTGGAAGAAAAAGAGTATGAATTGCAAAAAATTAATTTTCAATTTGATGAATTAAAATTAAATTATGAAAAATTAAAAATTGCAAAAAGTTTTGTCACAGGCAGCGATAAAAATAATGACGAAGCAAAGAAAAAAATTGAAAAACTGATTAAAGAAATTAATATTTGTATAGCAGATTTAAAAGATTAAAGATTGGAAGATAAAATCAGAATTCAAATTAATATAGCTGGCAGGCAATATCCTATGAAAGTCGCCTTTGAAAATGAGATTTATGTAAGAAAAGCCGCTAAATTAATTGAAGAGAAAATCAATAAAACCGAAAACAAATATGCTATAACTGATATGCAGGATATTATGGCTTTAATCTTGATAGAAATTGCTTCGGAATTAATTTTTGAAAAAGAAAATAATATTAAAAACAGTGAACTATTAAAGAAAAAAATTGATAGTTTACTTAAATTATAAAAAGTAATCGTTCATAAAATTATAAAACTGCCTGTGCTTATTTAATTTTGTTAAACTCAACACTTACAAATTAAAAAGGATGAGTCTTTGATGTAAAAACAGGCCACAATCCCAAAAGGGATTCCGGCAACCGGAACAGTGGAAGTTTGAGCATCAAGTTAGTCCTAAACCTGTTTATTCGGGGTTTAATCAAAAATATAAATAAGTACAGGCTTTTTTTATTTAAAATCAACACAAAACAAAAAGCTATGGAAACAATTTTATATGTAATAGGTGGAATTATTTTAGGTTTTATTTTAGCATTCTTTTTAAAAGGATATATCGATAAAAAACGTTCGGAAAGTATAATAAACAATGCTTTTAAAAAAGCTGACGATATTTTATTAAAAGCTAAAAACGAAGCAAAATCAATTATTGGAATTGCAGAAAAAGAAGGCGAATCTATCAAAAAAGAAAAAATATTACAAGCCAAAGAAAAATTTCTTGAATTAAAAGAAAAACACGAAAAACATATCCTAGAACGTGAGAAAAATATCACGGAAATGGAAAAAAGAGCCAAAGAAAAAGAAACTTTGCTTTCTATGGAATTGGCACAAAACAAAAAACTACAAGCGGAGTTGACGCAAAAAGAAAAACTTTTTAGCGAAAAACTGGCTTTTCTTGAAAAAAAGCAAGAAGAAGTCCAAAAAACACATCAAAATCAATTAGAATTGCTTGAAAAAATTTCAGGTTATTCGGTAGAAGAAGCTAAAAATGAATTAGTTGAATCGCTAAAACAAGATGCAAAAGCCGAAGCTATGAAATATATTCAAGAAACTATGGAAGAAGCCAAATTGGCTGCACAAAAAGAAGCAAAAAAAATAGTCATAACCACTATCCAGAGAATAGGAACGGAAGAAGCCATAGAAAATACCGTAACAACCTTTCACTTGGAATCCGATGAAATTAAAGGACGTATCATTGGACGTGAAGGTAGAAATATTAGAGCAATCGAAGCAGCTACAGGAGTTGAAATTATTGTAGATGATACACCCGAAAGTATTCTCTTATCAGGATTTGATCCCATAAGACGTGAAATTGCAAGATTATCCTTGCATAAATTGGTTACCGATGGAAGGATACACCCCGCAAGAATTGAAGAAGTCGTTAAAAAAACAGAAAAACAACTAGAACAGGAAATTATTGAAATCGGAAAAAGAACAATTATTGACTTAGGAATTCATTCGCTTCATCCTGAATTGGTTAAAGCAGTCGGAAGAATGAAATATCGTTCTTCTTATGGACAAAATCTTTTACAACATTCACGTGAAGTAGCCAAAATTTGTAGTATAATGGCTGCCGAATTAGGTTTGAATCCCAAAATTGCCAAACGTGCCGGCTTACTTCACGATATTGGAAAAATACCCACGGAAGAAACCGAAGTTCCACACGCTTTATTGGGTATGCAATGGGCAGAAAGATACGGAGAAAGTCCAGATGTAGTAAATGCCATAGGCGCACACCATGATGAAATCGAAATGACATCACTTTATGCTCCTATCGTGCAAGTTGCCGATGCAATATCCGGAGCAAGACCCGGGGCAAGAAGACAAATCCTCGAATCTTACCTCAAAAGACTTAAAGAATTGGAACAAATTGCTTTCGGATTTCCAGGTGTTCAAAAAGCTTATGCAATTCAAGCCGGTAGAGAACTACGTGTTATTGTAAAAAGTGAACAAGTAAGTGACGAACAAGCTAAACAACTTTCCTTTGAAATTACTCAGAAAATTCAAACGGAAATGACTTATCCTGGGCAAGTAAAAGTAACAGTTATCAGAGAAACAAGAGCTGTAAATATAGCCAAATAATTAAAAATATTTTTATTAAATTTTTTTTTATTATATTTATGGTTTGAAAAAAATAATACTGTGAAAAAACTTATATTTTTCATTTTATTTGCATTACTGGTTGATAATCAACTAATTGCAACTAAAATTAGCTATCAGTCAAATCTCCTTTTTGTTATTGCAAACGACTCAGATGGAGACGGAATAACGGATGATATTGATATTGATGACGATAATGACGGAATTTTGGACGTAGATGAAGGTAATGGAATTGACCCCTTAACCGATAACGACCACGATGGTGTTCCCGTCTATTTGGATGATGATGATAACAACTTTAATATTGGAGATGCAAACGGACAAATTGAAGCCGGATTTGATGTGGATGGGGATAATATTCCTAACTTTTTAGACCTCGATTCCGACGGAGACGGGCTTTGGGATGCTGCGGAATCCGGTAGAAGCTCTGGGGTGGATTCAAATTTGGACGGTCGTTTGGAAGGAAGTGTCGGTCCCAATGGTCTTATTGATGATGTTGAATTGGGTAATAATACCGGACAAGTAAATTATACCCTGCAAAATACTGACCAATATGCACCTAATCCTGATGCGATCCCTGACTTTTTAGATACCGATGATGATAACGACTTGGTTTTAACCGAAAATGAACAACCCGACGATAACGGAAACGGATACCCTGACGATGCACTGGATACCGACGGTGGTGGATTACCCAACTATCGCGATCCTGATGACGACGGAGATGGTATCGACACCCGCTGGGAAGATATTGCCCTACCCAATAACTTTCCCCAAGACGGAAACCCAATGAACGACGATACCGATGCCGACGGTATTCCCAATTATTTGGATAACGATGATGACAACGACGGAACATTAACCTCCGACGAACACCCCGATGATAATAACAACGGTATCCCCGAAGATGCCACCGATGCCGACGGCGACGGAACTCCGGACTACTTAGACCCTGTAAACGATCCCTTTGACCACGACAACGACGGAATACAA
>JALSPZ010000098.1 GCA_026985675.1 Flavobacteriales bacterium | reverse complement strand
TATCCGACGAAATTACAAAATAATCCGTCGGTTTGCAACTTGTTTTTTGCAAAAGTTTTACCAAATATTCCGCCGATTTGCTACTTAAAAAATTATGCACCACAATAAACGATTGATGAGCGGTAAAAGGATCTTTGGAAATTTTCAAATGTTCCGACTTGTTTTCTTTGAGCACATTTTGAACACATTCGATAAAGCGATCGGCATCGGGGCTGAAAATATCATAAGGAATCACCAGTTTATAAGCACCCGTATCCACATCCGTATAGACTTTGTTTTTGTATTTTTCAACCAATTTCATCCGGTTTAAAGCTTCGGCTTCAAAATCGGTTTTGGGATATTTTATGATGATATCCTTCAAAGCTTTTTCATAAGCATCCAAACCTTTGATACGGGCAATTGCGGTAGCTCGCAGAAGTTCTATTTTTCCCAATTCGGGATGGAAATTGAATTTTACAAGCATAGGTTCGGAAAGTTGCAACAGCGAATCATATTTTTGCCGGCGGTATAAGTCGTATAATTTTTGATATTTTTCTTTGAATTCTTTATTGGATTTTTCGGAAATTTTATCGGGATTTCTGATTAAATCCGCATATAATGAATTGGGATATTCTTGCAAAACTTCTTGGGCATAATTTTGCGAAAGCAAACTTTTTCCCATTTCTTTGTAAACCTTATATAAGGTATATTTGGCAGGTGCAATCAATTCGGGCTTGGGTTTTTCCGCAAGCATTTTTTCCAAGTGTTCACGGGCTTTTTCCAATTCTTTGAACTTGTCATAATATATCAATCCCACTTGATAATGCGCATAGTTTGTAGCCCCGTTGATGCTATCGATAACTTTGGGCTCGGTAGGAATTTTTTTGTAGTAATAAGATACACGGTATTTTTCGGGAATATTTTTTTCGGTATTATCGGTATTTTCTTCCTTTTCATCTTCGGTATCGGCGGTTTCTTCATCTTCGTCTTCAATATCGTTATTGTTTTGTAAGCGCCACATATCGGCAAGCGTAATATCTCCCCAAGTTTTTTTGAAATATTCTTTTCCTTGATTGACCAAATCGGGATTGTAAAAATAAAAACTGCTGTATTGGGAAGTAACTTCCGCATAATTTTTTTCTTCGGCTTTTTTCTTTTCCTGTTCTTCTTTCAGTTTGAGTTGAGCAATATATTCTTTGATGTATTTTACCCGTTGCAAACTATCGGCATTGACGAGTTTCATCAAACTGTCATTGGATTTTATCAGTTTTTCCAAACGGACAATATCGTCAATATTTCTACGTTTGTGTTGGGTTTTTAGGTATTTTAATGTTTCATTGGGCATTACTTGAAGCATACTGTCCAAGTAAGCGCCTGCCATAAGATAATCTTTTTTGTAAAAACCTATTTTTGCCATTTGTTCATAGGCTTTTTCTTTAAGAATTTTATCGGGTGAAGCGGCTGCTTTGGTATAAAATTCCACCGCTTTTTTCAAACTGTCTTCACTGTGATAGATTTCACCGATTTCGTAGTTAATATAAGGGTAAAGCTTGTGATATTCGTATCTTTTGAGTTTAGTAAACAAAGATTTGAACATTTCGGGATGCATATCTTTTTTATCCAAGGAAAGATGATAACGGTAAAGTTCGGCTTGAACGCTATATTTTCTAGGACGTTTCATTTCTTCGATTTGTCGAAGCAATACGCTTGCCGAGTCTTTTTTGTTGAGTTTTTCCAAGAGTTGGGCGGTGATAAACAAATAGCGTGCTTTTTTTTCTTTGGTTTTAGCCAATTGGGATGCTTTCAGTAAGTTTTCCGATGCTTGTTGAAGGCTGTCTATTTTTATTTGTGCTTGTCCCAAATAGGCATAAGCTTCGGAACGAACATCTTGGGGAGCTTCATTATTATGAGCCAAAAAAGTAAGATTTCTGATAGCCGTTTGGTCGTTGTCCATACGGATATTGGCTTTGGCACGCCATAAACGAATCAAAGGGCGAATATCCGACTTGAAATCATAATCCAATACATAATTAAAAGCATTGGTTGCCGATAGAAATCTTTTTTGATAATAACGGCTTTTCCCCAAGAGCAAATAAGCACGGTCAATCTGATTGTTTTCTTCTACGTTTCTGATTTTCATTGAATGTTTTTGAATGGCTTTTACGGCTTTTTCTTCGGCTCTGTCCAGATTGACATTAGTCGGTTGAGTGCCCGGGAGAAAAATTTCATACTTGGCTTTGAATTGTTCTACGGGTAACAATTCAAAAAAATTATCCTGAAAATTTTCTTTGATTTGCTCTTGCTCTTTTTCCAAAGCTTGTTCGCCGTTAAAAAGGATATTGTATTTGGTGCTGAGTTGATGTAGATTTCTATTGACAATATTGTTTCGTTGGGTGGAACAATTGATTATCAATAGTGAGAGAAAAGTTAAGAATACAATGGTTTTATATTTTTTGTCTAAGCTCATACCTGATTCTTGAATCGCATAATATATTAAAACGCTAATTTACATAAAAAAGTATAATTGCATTAAAACAAAGATTATCAAAATTTTACAAAAGCTCTTCAATCAATTTGTCAGCGGTAATTCCTTCGGCTTCTCCTTTGTAATTCAAAAGTATTCTATGTCTTAGAATTCCTTTGGCAACGGCTTGAACATCTTCTATATCGGGAGAAAATTTTCCATTGACCAATGCGTTTGCTTTGGCACCGAGAATCAAATATTGCGAAGCACGGGGTCCAGCGCCCCAATCCAAATACATTTGAACAATTTCGGGAGCGGCTTCCGATTTCGGTCGGGTTTTTCCTACCAATCGGACGGCATATTCGATGACGTTATCGGCAACCGGCACACGTTTAAGCAAGTCTTGATATTGCAGGATTTGTTCTTTGCTCAGAATTTGATTTATTTTGGTATCTCGTTGGATAGTTGTATTTTTTACAATATCTATTTCTTCGTCAAAAGAAGGATAATCCAATTGCAAGGCAAACATAAAACGGTCCAATTGTGCTTCGGGGAGGGGATAAGTTCCTTCTTGTTCTATCGGGTTTTGGGTTGCCAAAACAAAAAACGGTTTATCCAATTCAAAATGACGATTGGCAATACTCACGCTTTTTTCTTGCATAGCTTCCAAAAGGGCTGCTTGTGTTTTCGGTGGTGTTCGGTTAATTTCATCGGCTAAAATGATATTGGAAAAAACCGGTCCTTTGATAAATTTGAAATTTCGGTGTTCATCCAAAATTTCGGTTCCCAGAATATCCGAAGGCATCAGGTCGGGGGTGAATTGTATTCTTTTGAAATCCAATCCCAAAGCTTGGGCGATGGTATGCACCATTAAGGTTTTTGCCAAGCCCGGCACACCAATCAAAAGCGAATGGCTACTGCTGAGAATCGATAAGATGATTTGGTGAATTATCTCGTCTTGTCCGACAATTATTTTGGCAATTTCGGTTTTTAATTTTTCGATATTTTGTTGTAACTCTTTGGCGGTCTGAACATCACTCATAAGCAAATTATTTAATCCATTGACTGTTAAATTTACATTTTTGGTATTGAGAATTTATTTGAATAAAATTGTTTTTGATTTTTTCATCCATCCATTTTTCCAAAACTTTGTTTTTCTTTTCTTCCAAAGCCATTTCTTTGATTTTGGGATAATCTTTTTGGAAATTCATCGGATGCGCTTCGATACGTTTTTTGATATAAAGAATTTTAAAAAATGTTCCGCCCGTTCTATCTTTTTCTTTAAGGACTTCGGTGATATCTCCGGCTTTCAAATCCGCAACGGTTTTATACATCTCGGGATCTAACAAGGTCATTTCCAAAAGCGATTCGCCGGTTGAAGGATTGATAATTTTTCCCCCGAGTTTTTTGCTTTCTTCATCGTCGGAAAACTCTTTGGCGGCTTCTTCAAACGTTAACTCTTTGTCAATAATTCTTTTGCGTATGGTATCCAATTTTTTTTCGGCGGCACGCATATCCAAAAATCCGATTTCGGGTTTTAGCAATATATGTCTAACTACACGTTCTTGTCCGTTGATTTCTTCCACATAAAGAATATGCCAGCCGAATTCGGTTTTGAAAGGTTCCGAAACCTGTCCTTTATCCAAGCTAAAAGCTACATCTTTAAATTCTTGCACAAAAGGAGAATTTCTTTTTAAAACGTATTTTCCACCATTGGCACGTGAACCCGGATCTTCGGAATATAAAACGGCTTGGGCGCGAAAACTAGCTCCGTTTTCTACTTTCTGTTTGATTTCTTTGAGCTTATCGATTACTTTTTGTTCGGCTTCTTTGGAAGCTTTGGGTTTGATAACGATTTGATAGAGTTCCACCTGTGTCCCGATTTCCGGAATTTGGTCTTTGGGAATTTTGTCAAAGAAATTTTTGACTTCTTCGGGGCTTACATCCACATCTTTCAAAATTTTGGTTTTCATTTGTTGAGCAAGCTTACGGTCTTTATCCAGTTTTTTTAATTCTTCTTCCAGTTCGGTTCTGGTCTTTTTGTTGTAAAACTCCAAAACTTTTTCAATAGAACCCAAGCGGGCTTTCATATAATCAATTTGTTGATTGACGGTATTCATTACTTCTTTGTCGCTCACCACGATATTGGTGTCTTTTTTGGCTTCCAACAGCAACATTTTTTCTTGCATAAGGGTTTCCAAAATCTGACAATCGTCGAGTTTATCTTCTTTGAGCCCTTGTTGTTTGAGTTGTATTTTGAGTTGGTCAATTTCGGAATCCAAAACAATTTGATCTCCAACAACTGCCGCAATTCCATCAATTTTTATTTTCTTTTGTTGAGCCGTTCCGGTGGCTATACTCATCATTAAAAGCAATAAAAATACTAATCCGTTGTTCTTCATTTTTCTCAATTTATTCGTTATTTTTTTGATTGTATAATTTTAATTTTTTCTTTTTCAAAGCATCTTCTATCATTTCATTTTTCAGTTGCCCCAGCCATTTTTCTTTCCTTTCATTAAGAATGATTTGTTTTAACTCGGGTTTTACAAATTCCAAAGGTAACTGTTGACCTTGACGCACAACATCTTTAATAAAAATCAAATATAAATCCAAACTATCCGATAAAACAAATTTTTTGCTTTTTTTTATGATTTTTTTATCCGAAATTTTCTTAAAAACGGGATATTTTTGTTTAAAATCCGAAAGGTAAGTCCATTTTTCGTCAAAATTCAATTTTTTAAAATCTTCCAAATGTTTAAACAAACTGTCTTTTTCTTCATTTTTTTGAGCATAAAACCATTTTTTGTATAAATTTTTTTTCTTATTGTCTTTTCTCATTATCAAAACATCTGCTTTCAAGAGTGCTTCTTTGGCAGTGTAAATTTTTCCGTTTTTATTGTAAGCTTTTTGCCATTCGGAGGGATGGATAAGGGTATCCAAAAATTTATCCGCCAATTTGTTTTGATAAGTTTCCAACAATAAATCCGTTTTATATTGTCGCACCAATTCATTGATACGACCGGTATCGATATTTTTTTCGGCTTCTGAAATCATCAATTGGGTATAAGCCCAGTTTTCGATAAAATGTTTGACACGCACCAGACTGTCTTCTTTGCTCAAACCTTCAAAAATCTGTCGGGGCAGTTCATCTGCATATAGTTTTTTTTGGTCAACAGAAGCCACAACCATTCTGTTGTCTTCTTTTGCAAAATATGAACAAGAAGTCAATAAAAATATTATGATAAGTATTCTATGTTTAGTTTTTATTTTGATATTTTGCACGTAATTTTTTCCAGTTTTTTTGATTGATTTCCACGGGATATTTGGTTTTCAGCTCTTTGAGCCATTCTTTTTCCAAATAATCTTGATAATCGTTGATTAGCTTCCCTTTGATTTTATTCATCTCCGGTATTTGGCTTTGAATAACTTCCACCAATTTGATTACCACATATTGATTTCCATCTTTATAACGGACAATTTTTTTGGTTTCCAACTGGTGTTTTTGCACAAATTTATCATTGGAAGTATAAATTTTTTCTTTGATAATCAATCCTTTATCTTTATATTTTTCTTTTATTTTTTCCAAATCCGAATTCTTTTTGAAATCTTTTTCCAATTTCTTTGCAGTCTTTTTATCATTGACCTGCGCAAGCATCACTTTATATTTTTTGGGTTGTATATAATTCTGTTTATGCGTTTCAAAGAATTTTTCTAAGCCCAAAGTATCTTTGACGGCTTTATTCCATACTTTGTCGGATTTTATATTGAACAAAAGCAATCCTTCTTTGTATTCTTTTACAATGGCGGCAAATTCGGGATAAATATCTTCCAAATGTTCATCGTAATATTGCATTAGTTTTTCTTTCTTGAAACGTTCAAATAAAGAATTTATCACTTGTTTTTTATTGGCGTAGTTTTTAGGATTTTTTTGTTGACGTTTATAAATAAATTCAAAGAATTCGTAAACACTGATATTTTTATCGTTATTTATGGTAAATAGCGTTTGCTTTTTCCATTCTTTTCCGGGAATTTTCCATTGATTATTAAAAAATTTTTCGTTTATCAACGGATAGATTTTTTTCAAAGGTGTTATTTGTTTAACGGGAAATTGTTTTTGAATGCGCTTGTATAGTTTTTCTTTACTGAGTTTGGAACGTTCATCTCGGGCAACTTTTCGTCTCAAATTATCTTTGATTTCTTTATAAGGTGGAACGGGATATTTTTTGATAAGTTTGATAATATGCCAGCCAAATCTCGATTTAAAAGGTTTGGAAAAATCACCTGGATTTTTCAAAGCAAATGCTTGATTTTCAAAAGCGGGAATCATTTGCCGGATACCGAATTTTCTTAACTTTCCGCCATATCTGGCAGAATTTTTATCGTCGGAGAATTTTCGTGCCAGATTTTCAAAAGTATCTTTTTTATCGATGAGTTTTTTATAAATTTCATCAATTCTTGTTTTGGCATCTTGTGTTTTTACTCTTTTGATTTTGGGGTTGTCAATGGTAAGGATATGTGCTACTTCTATTTCGCCCCGCGCAGGTCTTTTATCTATAACTTTTACAATATGATAACCGAATCTTGTTCGAAAGGGTTTAGATATTTGTCCAACGGCTGTTTTGTAAGCGGCTGTTTCAAAAGGATAAACCGTATGAAAAACATTGATATAATCCAAATCACCTCCATTTTCTTTGGCAGACGGATCTTCGGAATATTTTTTGGCTAATTCAGAAAAATTTTCACCTTTTTTAGCCAATTGATAAACTTTCATTATTTTATTATAAGCTTTTAGTGTATCGGCAGGAGAAGCATTCACAGGCACTTGTATTAAAATATGAGCTACGTGAACATCAGTTTTCATTCGTTCATAAGCTTCTTTTGTTAATTTTTCCATGAGATCTGCATCCGATAGGTATTTTTTGGCTAATTCATTACGGTATTGTTTAAGCTCTCTTTTGAAACGCGGGTTGGTATCGTATTTTTGAGCATAAGCATCTTCCAGTTCCAACTTATAATCAATAAACAAGTTTTTGTAATTCTCTATATTTTTTTGCTCGGGATCTTGAACCAAATCCAAGTTTTTGAGATACAAACGTTTAAATTCTTCCACACTAATGGTTTTTCCATTGATTTTCATTAATTCATCTGATTTTTGTGCTTGCAAAAATGCAATGAAAGAAAAAGCCAAGTAAAATAATATTTTTTTCATTTTTTTCCGGTTTTAGATATACCAAACGCAAATTTAAGCTTTTTGTTTTAATTATGCATAAAACCTAAAAGTGTAAAAGAAGTCGTAGGTTCCATTTATAAGTGCAGTATTTTATTAAAAAATACAACATTGAAATTTATTGATAAACGTAATGAAAACTATAATTTTTTTTGATAATCAAAGGGTAATTATTGTTATGAAACACCTATCTTTGTAAAAAAAAAGAAAATAATTATGTGGAAGCAAGATGCAAATAAACAACAAAAACAAAGTCATTATGTTGCCATTGTGGGAAGTGCGGTTTCCGGGTCGGAAGCAGCAGGATTGCTAGCCGATCAAGGGGTTAAAGTAGTGGTTTTTGATCAAAATACTTTGCCCTATGGAAAATTGGAAGATGGTTTGCCCAAGTGGCACGAAAAATTGAGAGATAAACAAGAAGCTGAAATTGATAGAAAACTGGATCAGGATAATATTCGTTTTATTCCCAATATAAAAATAGGAAAAGATTTGTCATTTCAAGATCTGGTTGATATGGGTTTTTCAGCTGTTATTTTAGCCAATGGAGCTTGGAAAGATAGACCTTTACCTGTGCCGGGGATTGATAAATTCAAAGATAAACAATTGATTTATCAAAATGATTTGTTGAAATGGTATAATCATTATCACGAACCGGATTATAAAGGAAAACAATATAAAATTGAAGATGGTGTGGTGATCATCGGAGGAGGCTTAGCTTCTTTGGATGTTATCAAAATAGCTATGATGGAATTGGTAGAACAAAAATTAAAAGAAAAGTTTGGTAATAATATTGTGGTGGATCAGTTTGAGATGGAGAAAAGAGGTTTGGATAAATATTTGGAAAAATTCGGCGTAAAATATGAAGATTTGGGCTTAAAAGGAGCTACTTTGGTTTACAGACGTCAAGCCAAACATATGCCTTTGAAACAACCGCAGGGAGGAGATCCCGAATCAAGAGAAAAAGCTCAAAAAGTTTCGGAAAAAATCTTGGAAAATTATAAAAAGAAATTCCATTTTAATTTTATACCGGAAGCTACACCTGTTGAGTATATTGAAGAAGGCGGGAAATTAAAAGGCTTAATTTTACAAAAAAATCATACAGACGAAAACGGAAAGTTATATTATATTGCCGGAGAGCGTTTTCCTGTTTATACCACGCAGGTTATTTCGTCAATCGGAAGTATTCCCGAACCTATCAATGGAATACCTTATGAAGGAGACCGATTGAAAACCGTAAATGATGAAAGCTCTCAAATCTATGGTTTTGACAATGTTTTTGCTATTGGAAATGCGGTAACCGGAAAAGGAAATATCAAAACCGCCAAAGATCATGGTTCGGCGGTAACTCAAAAACTTCTTGATGAATATTTGCAAAAAAACACCCAAGCTATGGATATGGAGTTGGAAGCTTATAACAAAGAAGTGCGTAAGAAAACCGATAAAAAAGTTTCAGGATTATTGGGTGAAATTTTAAACAAAGAAGTTCCGGATGATTTAACCATCGAACACATTTGGGATTTAACCGGACAATATCAAGAAAAAGTGGGTTATAAAAATTATAAATCCTGGATTGCCGAGCATAAACCTGTTCGTTATGAACATATCATAGAGGAAAAGAAAAAACAATTGGAACAAGCCGAAGGAAATTCATAACTGTTTGTAAAATGATATATAATTTAGGGCGATTCCGAAGGCATCGCCCTAAATTATAACCAAAAAAACAAACTATGAACTTTTATGTTTTCAAATAATTTTTATTTAACTTTTTTCTTGGGTTGGGTCTATAATATTGAATATAATAACGTGCTTCAAAAGTATACGTATTTCCAGTGGAAATTTGCGTTAAACGAATAAGCGTATCATCCAAAACATCCAAATAAAAAGCTTCTGTAAAACCTTGATCATAATTCAATATTAAACGTCTTGGAGAATTTTCCCCAGCAGGTCTCAAAATATAAGTTCCTGTAAAATCCCAATAAATATCGGTTGCTTCCGGAGCATCTTGCGACGAACTGAAAAGAAAATCGTTATAAGCATCGAAATGGAATTTAATGATATTTTCCCAATCAAAATCCGCCGGATAATTTATTTGTTCGGAAGTTTTTTTCCAATATTCGTAATCTTGTAATAAATAATCGATATTATCATAAAATAAAGCATCGAAATCAAAATTTTCCAAATGGTAACCCACCAAAACATACCGAACATTATGATAAACGTTATAAAGTTCAATCTCATTGATTGAAATTCTGCGGATGGTAAATTCATTCCAACCGTCAATGATATGATTGATATCGATACTTCCCATATTTTCATTGATAAAATATTCCCCTATTCTTACGCCGTAACCCCCACCGGTATATCCGATATTGGAAATATTATTATTTGCCCAAACTTCGCCGTTGGGTCTGAAACTCATGGTAAAAGCTCTGTTGAGAAACGGAATTTTTTCCGCTCCTTGTGTTCTGCTGATATCTACATACCAAATATCATAACCGGTTAATAAATCTTGTAAAGATTCCGGTTCGTCAAAAGTATTAACCCGGACTTCCCTGATACATGAGACGGAAATCAAACTCAATCCAACTAAAAAAATAATAATCTTTTTCATATCTACGGGTTTTAATTGGAATATTACAAAAGCTATACCAAAAATTTGAAATCCTTGTTTTTATTGACAATCATCCGAATTTAAAAGATTGTTAATTTTTTTAAAAAATATTTAAGTACTAAAAAAAAAGACTAACTTTGTTAGCAAAAATTATAAAAAATGAAAACCATAAAACTTCGATTACTTATACTTTTTATAAGTTTGTCCGTGAGTTCTTTAACGCTGGCTCAAAAAAAATACTTACAAAGCGGGCCAATGATTGGACGTATTAATAAAACGGATATTAAGTTATGGGTTCAAACCAAGCTACCGGCAAAAGTGAAATTTGCATATTGGACAGAAACCCATTCCAATGATAAAAAATTTACCACGCAAAAAAAGACTGAAAAAAGTCAAGCATATATTGCCAAGTTTGTTTTAGACCATCTAAAACCCGGAACCAAATACTATTATCAATTATATATTAATAATAAAAAAATCAATTTTGATTACCCCTTAACTTTTACTACACAAGAAGTTTGGAAATATCATCACGCTCCAAAAGATTTTTCATTTGCTTTCGGTTCGGGGGCATATATCAACGATCCTCCTTTTGATAGAAAAGGAAACGAATATGGTGGAAATTATGAAATTTATGAACAAATACCTGAAAAACACCCCGATTTTATGATTTGGGACGGTGATAACACTTATCTTCGTCAGAATGAATGGGATAGCAGAAGTGCTATGATTTACAGATACACACACGATTGGTCAATTCCCGAAAAACAAAAACTTTTTGCCACAATGCCACATTATGCCATTGTTGACGACCACGATTTTGGACCTAATGACAGTGATGGAAGTTTTTGGAATAAAGATACTTCCGAAGAAGTTTTTAATTTGTTTTGGGCAAATCCCACACCCGTAAGCGGATTAAAAAGTGCTACTTATCAATTTAATTATAATGATGCTGATTTCTTCTTGTTAGATAACCGTTATTACCGCGACCCAAATACTTTAAAATCAAAAGATCCCAAAACCATGTTGGGCAAAGAACAATTGGATTGGCTAAAAAAAGCTTTGGTTTTTAGCAAGGCAAGATTTAAATTTGTAGTGATGGGCGGACAATTTTTAAATACTGCTCGTAATTTTGAAACATACTCCAACAACGGTTTTGATAAAGAACGACAAGAAATAATCGATTTTATTTATAAAGAAGGATTAAAAAATGTCATTTTCTTGACAGGAGACAGACATCTTACCGAAATTAGTTTATTGGATCAAGGCAAACGCTTCCCTAAAATTTGGGATGTTACGGTTTCTCCGTTTACTTCAGGACCGAATACGCACGGAAATCAAGAGAAAAATCTTTTAAGAGTTCCCGGCACATTGATAATGAAAAGAAATTTTGCAATTTTTAATATTGTCGGTAAAGGAAAAGACCGCCATATAAAAATAGATTTTTACGATAAAAAAGGAAAAAAAATCAATGAATTTATAATAAAACAAGATGAATATAATAGTTCCTATGGCAGGAAGAGGCACTAGGCTTCGTCCGCATACATTAACTACTGCAAAGCCTTTGATTCCTGTAGCTGGCATTTCCGTAGCCGAACGTTTGGTGCGTGAAATTGCCAAAGTGATGAAACAGCCAATTGATAAAATTTCTTTTGTGATAAAAGAAGATTTTGGTGAAGCAATTGAAAAAAAACTATTGAATATAGCTGATGAAATAGGTGCCAAAGGACAAATAGACTATCAAAAGCAATCCTTGGGAACCGCCGACGCTGTATATGCAGGAAAAAATTTGTTGAAAGGTCCTGTAGTTGTAGCTTATGCCGATACATTATTCAAAGGCTCATTTGATTTGGACAATAATGCAGATAGTATAATTTGGGTAAAAAAAGTGGATAATCCCGAAGCTTTCGGGGTGGTTAAACTCAATGATAAAAACGAGATAGAAACTTTTGTTGAAAAACCAAAGGAATTTGTATCGGATTTGGCTATAATAGGGATTTATTATTTTAAGGAAGGAGCAGACTTAAAAAGAGAAATTGAAAAACTCTACGACCAAAATATTATGGTAGGAGGAGAATATCAATTGACAACTGCCCTGGAAAATTTGAAAAAAAACGGAGCCGTATTCAAACCCGGCGAAGTCTCCGATTGGATGGATTTCGGTAATCCAAAAGTAGCGGTGGAAACCAATACCAAAATTCTTAAATATGATTATATCGAAGGACGTAAATTGATCTCCGAACAAGCAGAAATTATTGATAGTGAGATTATTGAACCTTGTTATATAGCCAACGGAGTGATTATAAAAAACAGCACCATCGGGCCAAATGTTTCCATTGGCGAAAACAGCATTATTGAAAACTCAAATATTGAAAATTCATTGATACAAAGTAATAATTTGATAAAAAATGCCGATTTTAAAAATTCTATGATCGGAAATTTTGTAAAATACGATGGAAATTTTGAACGTTTGAGTTTGGGGGATTATAGTGAGTTGATGTAAAAACTACATCAACTCCAAATAACGTTTAAGTTTAGCTGCTCTTTCATATTGTTCATCTTCAATGGCAGCTTGAAGCATATCGTTTATTTCGTCTTTAGTAAAAACTACTGCGGTTTTTCCGAAAAGTTCTTTGGATAATCTTTCTATTTCCGTTAGTTCTTCTTCCTTTTTTTGAGATATTTCCACAATATTATCCAATGCTTGTTGGATGACTTCCATCAACTCGTCATCTTCGACTATGTCTTGGGGTTTGGTTTGGGTAATTTCGGTAATCATAATACCGGTTTCTTCCAAAATTTCTTGCCGGCAATATACGGGAGCTTTAAACCTGACAGCCAAAGCTATGGCATCGGAAGTTCGTGAGTCTATTTGTTTTTTATTCCCGTTTTGATCCGTTAAAAGTTTGGCATAAAAAATACCTTCTTCAAATTTATCTATTACTACACTTTCCAATTTTATCTGGTATGTATCCATAATATTTTTCATCAGATCGTGTGTCAAAGGTCTTTGGGGTTTAATCCCTTCTTCCAAAGCAATGGCAATGGAATGGGCTTCCATACCACCAATGACAATGGGAATCTTTTTTTGGGTTTGAGAATCTTTGAGAAATAATATGTAAGCTCCGGTTTGTGTCTCACTATATTGTATTCTGTCAACTTCCAACCGTATGAGTTTCATTATTAAATAGTTTTTTTACGAAATTACAATAAATTTTGGTTATTTACAAGCTAAACCTTTTGGCTTCTATACAAGAAAATTATTTATTGTAAGTTGTTGAATTTTTGATTTGTTTCTTATGTCGGATTCATGTCAAAAAAGAAGGTGCCCAAATGTGATTGAACACCTTCTTTTAATTCTTTGAATAAAAAATTAATGTGAAGCTTTATATGCTTTTAACTTTTCAATTAATTTGGGAACTACTTCAAAAGCATCGCCAATCACTCCATAATCGGCAGCTTTGAAAAACGGAGCTTCGGGATCATTATTGATAACCAAAATATTTTTTGAAGAATTTACACCGGCCAAATGTTGTATTGCCCCTGAAATTCCAACAGCTATATACAAATTAGGCGCTACCTGTTTTCCGGTTTGCCCCACGTGTTCGGTGTGTGGACGCCAGCCTAAGTCGGCAACCGGTTTGGAACATGCGGTTGCTGCACCTAGAACATCAGCAAGTTCTTCAATCATACCCCAATTTTCAGGAC
>JALSPZ010000097.1 GCA_026985675.1 Flavobacteriales bacterium | reverse complement strand
CTTCATATTTTACTTATGGAGCAGCTTAATGATATCATTTCCATTAACAATCAATACCAATGTCAATAATAAAACAAAACCGGCAATTTGTGCATATTCCAGCACTTTTTCATTAGGTTTTCTGCCAGTAATCATCTCATAAACGGTAAACATGGCATGACCTCCGTCCAAAGCAGGTATAGGCAAAACATTTAAAACCGCCAACATAATAGACAAAAATGCCGTAATGGTCCAAAATCTTACCCAATCCCAAGTATCGGGAAAAATTTTGGCAATCGCAATAAAACCACCAACTCCTTTGTAGGCACCGGTTTTAGGATTAAAAATCATTTTTAATTGATCGATATATGATAAAAATGTTTGTTTTGTACGTTTAAAACCCTCGGGGATAGCTTCCAGTAATCCGAATTTTTTATTAATAATTTTAAGATATCCTCTTTTTTCCCATTCTTTTAGATCGCCATTGAGTTGCACACCTATCATTCCTTTGTCATTGACTTTAAGTTCAATCTCTTTTTTTTCTCCATTACGTAATACAATTGCTTGCAAACTACTTCCTTTATTTTTTTGTAAAAGATCTTTTACTTGATCATAAAATTCGGTAGGTTTTTTATTTATTTCTATAATTTGATCTCCTTTTTTAAGTATTTGTTTATTAGGAGAATCCGGAGCTAAATTTTGTACTATAAAGGGAATCCGCATATTGGTAAGCCTGTCTGTTTTATTTTTTAAAAGCTTTTCGACAAAATTAACGGGAAATTGAATTATTTTTTCTCCGCCGTTTCTTTCTATGGTTACGGTTTTAGCAGTGATTAATTTTGGGTCTATTTCATTGGCATATTTAACTTCTTTTCCATCAATACGGATAATTTTATCGCCATTTTGGAGACCTAATTCTTTCAAGGTAAGATTGACAATTTCCAAACCGCCTTTTAAAGATTTAACCGGAACCAATTGTTCACCCACAGCATAGGCAAGTCCTATATAAATTACAATTGCCAAAAGAACATTAACAAAAACTCCCGCCAGCATTATTATTAATCGTTGCCAGGCAGGTTTACTCCGGAACTCCCAAGGTTGGGGTTCTTTGTCCAAAAATTCTTTATCCATACTTTCGTCTATCATTCCGGCAATCTTTACATATCCCCCCAAAGGCAACCAACCGATACCATATTCCGTTTCACCTATCTTTTTCTTCCAAAGGGAAAACCCAGGATTGAAAAACATATAAAATTTATCTACTTTTGTGCCGAAATATTTAGCAGCCAAAAAATGTCCGAGTTCGTGCAGCACCACAAGGATACTTAAACTTAAAAGCAATTGAAATATAATAATTAATGTAGCATTCATATTTTATAAAAATTTATTTTATTGCAAAAATAAAGTATATATATATTTAATGTATAAAAAGTTTTGTTAAAAAAATTTAAGCAATTGTTTGTGAAGGGTCATTTATTATTTTTTTTATTTCGTCATCAAATTTTTTTTCTTCGTCTTTTTTATGGGAAAAAATTTTTTTGTTAAACAAAATCATAATAAATACTCCAATTGTTATAGCGCTATCTGCGATATTGAAAACCGGTTCAAAAAATGTAAAATGTTTTCCGCCAATTAACGGTAACCATTGTGGAAAATTTATATCAAATAAAGGAAAATAAAACATATCCACTACTCTACCTTGCAGCCAAGGCGCATAACCTTTTTCAGGAAATATTTGTGCCAATTTATGAAAACTATCGGTAAATATTTGTCCGTAAAAAACAGAATCTATAATATTTCCGATAGCTCCTGCTAAAATCAAACTAATCGCAATAATCAAAAGTTTATGTTCTTTTTTCTTAATAGAAATCAAAAGCCAATAAAAAATCCCCGATATGGCTACCAAACGAAAAAGCGTCAACAAAATTTTACCGGTTTTTCCACCCCATTCCGCACCAAAAGCCATTCCGTTATTTTCTACGAAATATATTTTGAACCAATCAAAAACCGCTACCGATTCTCCTAATATAAAGTGAGTTTTGATATAAATTTTAATCGCTTGATCAATCAGCAAAACAACAAAAACCAAGACAAGGGATTTCTTTAAGTTCATTATTTTCTATCTTGTCTTTTTTTAGCTTCAATACTTAGTGTAGCGTGAGGAACGGCTCTCAATCTTTCTTTGCTGATAAGTTTACCGGTTTCGCGGCAAATTCCGTATGTTTTATTATCAATTCTTATCAAAGCATTTTTTAAATCCCGCACAAATCTTTCCAATCTTGCTATCAAACGCAAATTGGACTCTTTGGAATAAGTAGTGGCGCTTTCTTCAAATGAAATAATCTTTGTTTGCGTAATATCATTACTATTGAGCAAATCACGTAAAACTTTAATATCGTTTTGAGCTTTATCTATTTTTTCTTGAATGAGTTGTCTGAATTCTTCCAACTCTTCATCGGTGTATCTTTTTTTAATTTCACTCATCGTTTTAGAATTTTAATTTGGCAAATATAATCTATAATTGATAATTTTAAAGATAAAAACTAAAATTTCATCGGATAATTAATAAATTATCACTTTTTTTATTTTTTTAATATAAATACACGAGTATATTTTTTGTTAATTCACAACTATTTTAGCATTTTTGTAATAAAACTTTACTATTTATATCGTCAAAAACCAATTCCGTCATATCTTTAACTTCTTGGTCTGTCCAAGTAATATTATCTGTCAAAGTTTCACTTTTTATATAATCTTCAAATTTTTCAACAGCGGAGAACAATTGACTATCTTTCAACAAAGTCAAATTTATCCTATCGGTTACTTCCAAACCTTTTTCTTTTCTTAGGTTTTGGATACGATTTATCAAATCCCTCGCAATTCCTTCTTTGCGTAATTCATCGGTAATATTGATATCCAAGGCAACCAAAACATCATCTTGTTGGGCAATGGTCCAACCTTTGATTTCTTTTGCCAAAATTTCCACTTCATCTTTATTCAATAATATTTTTCTATCACCCAAATCCAATTCCAAACTACCTTCTTTCTCCAATTTTTCGATATCTGCCGGTTGTAATTGATTGATTTTTCCTGCAATTTTTCCCATTTCTTTGCCATATTTAGGTCCCAATACTTTGAAATTAGGTTTTATGGTTTTTACAATTACCCCCGAAGCATCATCGAGCAATTCCAATTCTTTTACATTGATTTCGGAAAGGATAATGTCTTTGACTGCTTCCAAATCTTCACGATCTTGTTCGGATAATACAGGTATCATCAAACGTTGCAAAGGTTGACGAACTTTGATTTTTTCTTTTTTTCGCAAGGATAAAGCCAACGATGATACCAATTGTGCTTTTTGCATTTTGCGTTCCAAATCTTTATCCACTTCTTCCGGTTTTGCCAGGGGAAAATCAGCCAAATGCACCGATTCGAAATTTTCCATACCGGTTACTTCATTCAAATCTTTATACAATTTATCCGCATAAAAAGGAGCAATAGGCGCCATTAATTTGGCTACGGTATTCAAAGCATGATACAAGGTTTGATAAGCCGATATTTTGTCCGTCCCCATCTGACCTTTCCAGAAACGTCTGCGGCTCAAACGCACATACCAATTACTCAAATCGTCAATAACAAATTTTTGTATGGCTCTTGCAACTTTTGTCGGTTCGTAAT
>JALSPZ010000096.1 GCA_026985675.1 Flavobacteriales bacterium | reverse complement strand
GTCCTTTGGCGCCGAGACCGGTTATCTCGACATTTTCAAGGACAATTTTCTTTTTTCGTCGTCCCATAGGGACAAAGATAAGGAAACGGCGGCAATTGGCATAAGGCTAATTTTGTTCGTCGATAAATTCCCGGAAGGCTTGGTGAAACAGACGGACAAAAGTCGAAAGAAGTAACGTTTTGATTGGCGGGGTAGAAAGTGTTATTTTGTAATATCTTCCGCTCCTTATGGAAATTTTGTAGTAGAACGGATATCAATAATATGAAAATCATTTATAAAAGGGTAAAAAAGATTTGTCTTTTCATAAGAAAATGTTTTCAATAATAGCGAAAAATACACCATAGGGTAGGAGTAATGATATTAGAGTTAAAATGATGTAAGTTTTGATTATTTTTGTATTACAAATGAACATATGGATAAAACAGGAACTTTTGATATAATCCAAAAAAATAAAATTCCGGCAAAGCCGTTCGTTAAATGGGCAGGTGGAAAAAATCAGCTATTGCCGGAGATATCACAACTTATTCCGGGTAGGTTCAAACATCAGGCTTTTACATATATTGAACCTTTTGTAGGCGGAGGATCGGTTCTGTTTTGGATTTTACAGAAATATCCGAATATCAAAAAAGCTGTTATTAACGACATTAATAGTGATTTAATCAATACTTACAATGTAATTAAATATCAGGTTGAAAATTTAATTTATATTCTAAGAGAATGGGAAGAAGAATATCATCGGCTGGAAGAGAAAGCGGAAATGAAAAAAGAATACTATTATCAAAAGAGAGCGCTTTTTAATCAACGAACATCCGATTCCATTATCCAAGCTGCGCTATTCATTTTCTTAAACAGAACCTGTTTTAACGGACTATATCGCGTTAACAGAAAAAATGAATTTAATGTTCCTATAGGCAGTTATAAGAAGCCTATGATTTGCGATGAGGACAATTTAAGATCGGTCCATCAATTATTACAAAAGGTTCTAATTTTAAACGGAGATTTTGAGGAGACATTAGCTTATGCCGTCAAACCTTCATTATTTTATTTTGATCCGCCATATAAACCGCTAAGTAAAACATCCAATTTTAACTCATACGCCAAAGAGGGATTTGACGACAGTGAACAAGTGAGACTTGCTAAGTTTTGTATAAAATTAGACAATCTCGGATATCAGTGGATTTTGAGCAATTCTGATGTCAAAGGGAAAAATCCGAATGACAATTTTTTTGATGATTTATATAGTCAGTTTAATATCAAACGAGTTTTGGCAAGAAGAAATATAAACTCAAACCCCAATAAAAGAGGAGAATTGACAGAGTTGTTAATTACAAATTATAACCATGAAAAAATTGTGTCTATTACTTAATAAAACAGAGGATGAACTTTTTAATGAATTGTCATCAACTTTTAAGACAAAAATTACCAAATGGAGTTATTTCGTAAACTGGAAAAAAGTTTTATAAAATATTGAACCGATTGAAAAGGAATTAAACTTGTTAAATTATTTAATCGGCAAAAAAGACTTGCACAAAGCAACTGTTGATTTATTGTCAAAATATCCGGATGCTATTAAAGCAATTCCGTTACTACTGGCAATAAGAGAAAAATCTTTGGAAGTTTTAATTGATACCCGAAATTTTATTTACCGCGAATTTGACTTTTATTGGGACAAGCAAGGCATTGAGTTTATTTGGATAACCGATGGTGCCGGCTGGCAATCCACCTTAAAACCTTTAAGGGAGTATTTTGACAAGGCAGATTATTTATTGAATTTAGAAATGTTAAGAATAAGAAAAGGAATTTTAAAAAGAATATTAATATGAGTAGATTAGTAAAAAAACTTAAAAGTGGACAAAGTGTAATCTTTGATCAAGGACGTTTTGATGAATGGTGTGTTTATGTTGTCGAACCTAACGGCTCTAAAAAAGCCCCTTATGATGAAACATATTTTTCAGAATTGTATGAAATATCTAAACATTATCCCAAAGGTAAAGTATATAACGATTTTGTTAAAATATATAATTTAACAGGTAGGTCTATTGACCATTCTGTGGTGAGCATAATTGATGAGATATCTAGGACATATTTGCCAGAACATCAAAATATTATAGAAAAATGGTTTAGTGTTATTTATGCCGGAATGATTGCAGAAGAAAATAAAGAAAGGGCTATACTAAAAAAAAGAATTAAAAGATTAGGAATGTATCAAGTTTTAATGTTAGATATGCCAGCAAAGGAGGCTGCAAAATTCAGCTACGGTAAAAAATGGCGTGAACTTGATGAGATTATGAAAAAATATGGATTTTAATGAAACCTTTTTTCAAATCAAAAGATAAGAATTTCACACTCTTACAAGGTGATGTTTTTGAATTGCTGCCACAATTCGACTTTAAATTTGATATGGTTTTTGCCGATCCGCCTTATTTTTTATCCAATGATGGGCTCACCATTAAAAATGGAAAAATAACAAGTGTAAATAAAGGCAAGTGGGATAAATCAAAAGGATTTGAATATATTAATGACTTCAATCGTAGGTGGTTAAAACTTATTCGTGATAAAATGAAGGAAGAGGCCACTATTTGGATAAGCGGGACAATGCACAATATTTTCAGTATCGGACAAATATTGACGGAACTGGATTTTAAAATATTGAATATTATCACGTGGCAAAAGACAAATCCGCCCCCCAATTTTTCGAAAAGATATTTTACACATTCAACCGAGCAAATTATATGGGCAAGAAAAAATGCAAAAGTTCCTCATTATTTTAATTATGACTTGATGAAAGAATTAAATGACGGAAAACAAATGAGAGATGTTTGGACTTTACCTGCCGTTGCCAAATGGGAAAAATCTTGTGGAAAACATCCTACGCAAAAACCAATTTCTGTTCTGACAAGAATTCTCCTTGCATCAACCAGAAAAGGCGCTTGGATAATAGATCCTTTCACAGGTAGTAGTACCACCGGAATTGCTGCAAATTTATTAGACAGAAAATTTGTTGGTATAGATATTTCGAAAGAATTTTTGGAAATAAGCAAATGCCGTAAATTGGAAATTGAAGATAAATTAACCGCAGCAAAATATCGTAGCAAAATCAGAGGTTTTAAACAACCGAAACAACTTGAATTATTTATGTTAAAAGAACCGGAACAGGACTACAATATTATACCGAATTTTCTTCGGGACTAATTTTATATTATCTTTTCACCACCTTCCCCACAAAAATTTTTCCGTTCCGAATGATTTGTAAAAGGTAAATGCCCGGTGCCAAATTTGTCAAGGGAATGTAGCGATCAAAATTTCCGGATGTCACCGCTTGTCCGGCGGGTGAAGAGATAGTGTAAAAGCCTTTATTGATATTTGCAGGCCAAACAAAATTTTCCGCGGGATTGGGATAGCATATCAGCCGTTTTATTGCTGATTCGTCAATGTGGTTTTGCCCTTGGAATTCCTCCATACCGATATCTACACGGCTGTTGAAAACACGTTGCCAGCCGAAAAAATCCGTTTCGTCACTTAGCGGCACATAGCCTGTCGTGCCCGCATCGATTAATACGGACGTGCTTTGCAAGTGCGGTATGCCGTTGGCATCAAAATGCAATCCGGGACGGTGATACTGCCCGTGGGCTTCGAAAGACGTGTTGCTGCGAAAATCATTAAA
>JALSPZ010000095.1 GCA_026985675.1 Flavobacteriales bacterium | reverse complement strand
ATACCACCGTATATACCGGAATATTTTTCTTTATGGCTTTTAGTTTTCTTTCTTCCGATTTCAATAATTCGCCGTTTTCTTCTTTTTGTTGAAGTTTTTCCATTGTTTTGGTATACTTCACGATAGATTTATTAATAGCTTCTTGCACTTCATCATAATTTTTAATCAAATCCTCAAAGCTGATTTTATTGTTTTTATACATATGAACGGCACTGCTGAAATAAGCATATAAAGCTTTGGGATTAGTAAACAAATTTCTACCTTTGGTAAAACCTTTATTGAAAATTTTATATAATTCTTCTTTACCGGCTTTTTTGCTTTCCAATAAAAGTAAACCTTTGTCTTGATAAATTTTACCAACATATTTGGTATTAGGGAAATTTTTCTCCCAATTGTCGTAAAGTTCCATTAGTTTGTTGAAACTTTCATCGGCTTTTGCTTGGTCTTTCGCTTTAAGAGCTTTTTTATAAAAATATTTATAAATTTTGGTTCCGTCTGTATAGATGGCTTCACTCTGAGCAGGGCAATTTTTATAAACTTTTTCCCAATAAGGAATAGCTTCATTGTATTTGCCCGATTTTACATAATCGTGTGCCAAGCTTAAATTAACATCACAAGTTTTTGGTTCTTCTTGTGCCGTTAAACTTAAAGTGCTTAAAAATAAAATTCCAAATAAAATGTAAATCCTTTTCATAATATATTTGTATTAATTAATTTTTCTTTTGATAAACCATCGGTCATTCAATGAAAGACTGATGTGTAGATTGAAATAATTTTCCAAAACCAAATTACCTGTTTTAATTCCTCTACGTCCAAATTCCATTCCCAAATTCAGATTGGATATGGATTTCAATCCCGGCAAACCTAATCCAAAAGTTATGCCAAAGTCCCGAATATCTTCTCCATAGATATTTAAACCGGTATTTTTGAAATAAGCTCCCGCTCTGTAAGTAACTCTTTTCCAATAACTTGTAATAGAGTTATATTCAGGCTTATAAAATCCTCCCAATCGTGTAGCAAAAGCATCTTTGTATTGAACATAAGCAGGGTCATAAAACGGATTTTTAAAGTCTGAGAAATTTTGATAAGTAAATTCCGAATTAACAAACCATTTGTTTTTTTCACCATAACCTACCCCAAGACTTGTTGAGGAAGGTAAGAGTGTTTGAGCGGTTTGTTCAGGTTTCAGATCTTCCGAAACCGGATATTCGCCGTTGGTTACAATCTTTATCAACCGTATGCTACCGTAAAAATTGGTATTTAAATTAGTTTGTAATCTATGATTAAAAACCGCTTGAAAATATTTGTTCTTTTTTAAGTTCTTATGATAGTTTAAAGAGAGTTTAAAAGTCCCACCGCTAAAATCTTCATAATTATTATCTCGTGTATAAATAGATGAATTGTTGGGTACCCATATATAATCATGTTGTAAAAAACCGAAATGATATTGATATTCTATACCGGCCGAAAAATTTTTATTGATTTTATAAGCTCCGGCTATAAACAGTTTTGAAAGCCCTCCTGATCCTTGAAAACTGTAAACACCTTCGTCGGTAGGGGTATAAATATTGTATTTGGTAGAAGTTTCGGGAAGTATTCCAAATCCTGCTCCGAATTTTTTTCCAATTGGAAACCCCAAAGCAAAATAGTTTATATTATGGGCAGAGGTCCAAACTTCACCACTGTCGTCTCGTTGATTGATGAAAGAGTTTTTAATTCCTAATTTTAAATTCACATATTTCAATTCCGCCAATGATGCCGGATTATTTAAAAAATAATGAAGACTATCCGTGTAAACCGATGTGTGTCCCATTCCTATGCTTACAGCTCCTCCGTCGAAGGAAGCATCGCCAAGTCCGAAAAAAGAATAAGGAGAAGGTGAGCCGTCTTGTGCCCAAATGTTAATGCTTGATATGAATAACCATATAATTAAAGCTTTGATTTTTAACCTCATAAATTACTTGTTCAAATTAAGTATAAAATTCATTCCTTCCAATAAAAGGAATTTTGAATTGACAAATATCTTATTTTTTATGTATCTATCCAAAACTTTTTGACTTCCACCTGTTAAAAAAATCGTTAAATTTTTATATTTTAAGTTATATTTAACAATAAAACCTTCAATTTCGTTAATAATTCCATAGATGACACCGGTTTCTATTGAAGCTTTTGTGCTTTGACCTATTAAATCGATATTATCAATATTTTGTTCATTTATTAACGGAAGTTTGTCTGTATAATTGTTCAAACTTTGAAACCGGAGTTTTATACCCGGTGATATTGCTCCACCCAAGTAAATATTTTTTCCGTCGATAAAATCGTAAGTGATGCAAGTGCCGGCATCAATAATCAATTTGTTTCCTTCGGGTTGGTGAAAAATTGCTCCGGCAACCAACGCCATTCTGTCCGCACCTAAGCTTGAAGGAGTTTTATAATCAATGGTAAATGGTAACCGTAAACGGTGATTAAGATAGAAAAATTTTATTTTATTCGATGTCAATAATTTATCCAAACCTTCAATTTTTTTTCCAACTTCGGAAATAATGGCAAAATCGGGAGAATGGTTTTGAATTAATTCCTCTATTTTTTCTATGGCTTGATTATTATTAAAATTTTCAAAAGCAAGCATTTGATTTTGCCGGTCAAAAATTGCCGATTTGATTCTTGTATTGCCGATATCAATTATTAAATTCATCAATCTTTATTATCTTGCGGTTTTAAAAAAATAAGATGAGCAAAGTTAAAGGATTTTCCAAACTTAGCAAACAGGAAAAAATCAATTGGTTGATAGACAATTATTTTCCCAACCAACCTTCGGCAAAAAATATTCTTTTGCAATATTGGAATACCGACGAGCAATTGCAAGCCTTGCACGATGGCTTTATAGAAAATACTTTGAGCAATTTTTATTTGCCCTATGCAGTATCTCCCAATTTTTTGATCGATGGTGAATATTATACTTTGCCAATGGTTATTGAAGAAAGTTCTGTGGTAGCGGCATCTTCCAAAGCCGCTAAATTTTGGGCGGAAAGAGGAGGTTTTCATACACGGGTTTTAGGAACAAAAAAAATCGGTCATATACATTTAATATATAAAGGGAAATCTCAGGAAATTTTTGATTATTTCCAAACCAATAAACAATTATTTAAAAAAGCAATCAATCCCCTACAAGAAAATATGCAAAAACGTGGCGGTGGAATCTTATCAATTGATTTTGTTAATCAAACGGATAAACTGCCGGGATATTATCAAATTGTTATGACATTTGATACGGTGGATTCTATGGGGGCTAATTTTATCAATACGGTTTTGGAAGAATTTTCGGAAATTTTTGTTGAAAATATGCCGAATGAATTACGACAAAAAACCGATATCATTATGCGGATTTTGTCCAATTATACTCCCGAATGTGTCGTAAGAGCCGAAGTGGAATGTCCGGTTGAACAACTACGAACTTCAAATATGAGTGGAAAAGAATATGCCGATAAATTTATTGCCGCTATAAAAATTGCAGAAGCGGAACCTTATCGTGCCGTAACACACAATAAGGGAATTATGAACGGTGTCGATGCGGTGGTTTTAGCCACTGGAAACGATTTTAGAGCGGTTGAAGCGGACGTTCATGCCTATGCTTCTCGCAACGGACAATATACTTCTTTGTCGCATGCAAGTGTAAATAACGGAATTTTTAGATTTTGGTTGGAATTACCTTTGGCTATCGGCACGGTTGGAGGATTGACCGCTTTGCATCCGTTGGCTAAATTTTCGTTACAGCTATTAAAAAATCCTTCGGCAAAAGGACTGATGCGTATTATAGCAAGTGCAGGTTTGGCTCAAAACTTTGCAGCAATTAATGCCTTGATTACCGACGGAATTCAACAAGGACATATGAAAATGCATCTGAATAATTTATTAAAATTGCTTAATGCAAATCCTTCGGAAATTGCTTTGGCAAAATCCTATTTTGCTAATAAAAAAGTTAATTTCAATGAGTTGAAACGTTTACTTAATCGAAAATAATTATATTTGTATTCAACTTAAAAAAAATCATTATGAAAAAAATATACTTATTCGTCATTTTAACCATGTTTTTATTTGAAGGAGTTGCTCAAACTTTTTCAAAGGTGTTAATTAGCAATAATCAATCTGCCGGTGCTTTCGGTTTGATTGAATATGATGTAAATTCCGATGGAGTTTTTGATTTGATAGGAACTGCCAAGAACGATAATGCCGTAATGTATTTTATCAACGACGGTTCGGGAAATTTTACTCAACATATTATTGATAACAATTTGCCCGGTGCTGCTTTTGCCTTTGCAGGAGATTTGGATGGCGATACGGATTTGGACTTTGTTGCCGTAGGATCTTCGGAAATGCGTTGGTATGAAAATGACGGTAGTTTTGGATTTACGTCCCATTTAATAGATAATCTTACGGATCCTTCATTTGTAGGTATTTACGATGCTGACGGCGATGGAGACAACGATATCGGAGTTGCTATCACGGGAGAAAATTATATTACGGCTTATTTGAACGGAGGTAGTGCCAATTTTAGTAGAATTAATGCGATCAGTATAAATTCCCCGAAAATGTTTTACGGAGGTGATTTTAATGGAGACGGAACAGCGGATATTTTAGCCCCTTCATATACCGATAATAAAATCGAATGGTACACTTTTAACGGACTATGGTTTGCTTTGGGAGGTTCCGTAGTAACCAATTTCAATGGAGCTTGGGGAGCTGAAGGAGTAGATATGGACGGCGACGGCGATTATGATGTAGTGGCTGCCGCTTATGACGACAACACTATTGCTTGGTTTGAAAATGACGGAAGCGGGGCTAATTTTACGAGACATGATGTGGACACCCAGATGAATCATGCAATGTACACCAGAACTTTTGATTTTGATTCGGATGGAGACAAAGATATTGTTGCCACGGCAAACGGAACGAATGGTGCAGGCAGTGAAGTTGTTTTATTTGTAAACGACGGCAATCAGAATTTTACCAAGCAAGTTTTGGATAATACCACCCAAGGACCGGCTTGGTTTGCGGTTCAGGATTTTACAGGGGACGGATTTTATGATGTAGCTTTTGCCTCCAATGTAAGTAATGAATTTAATTTGTTAATTCAACAGACTTCTTTTGTTAATAATCAGGATAAAGCCGATTTTGTTGTTTATCCTAATCCTGCAGATCGGCAAATATTTGTAAAGGCTGAAAAAAAGTTTGAAAAACTGGTGCTTTTTGATTTGACCGGTAGAAAATTATCCGAATCATTTACCAATCGATTGAATTTGGATAAATTTACTTCCGGAACATACTTATTGAAAGTTGTTTTTGCTAACGGAATTATCGGAACTAAAAAATTAATTATTAACTAATTGAAGTTTTACAGCAGCGGAAAAATATTGCTTTCGGGAGAGTATGCAGTCTTATATGGAGCCAAGGCTTTGGCATTGCCGACAAAAAAAGGACAGTCTCTCAAAATAGATACGAATAAAGGAAAAAACTATCATAGCTGGCAAGCTTTTGATAATCAAAACAAAGTTTGGTTGGAAGTTAATTTTTCCTTGAACTTGCAAAATATCATTGATACCAATGATGATATTAAAGCGGAATTTTTGCAAAAAATCCTCAACGAGATATATAAATTTAAGCCGGAACTTTTTGTTAGGGCTTTGAATTTTAAAACAATTTTGGAGTTTGATCCTAATTGGGGTCTGGGTTCTTCATCGACTTTGATAAACAATTTGGCTAATTGGTCAGGAATGGATGCGTTCGATTTGCTAAAAAAGACATTTGGAGGAAGCGGTTATGATATAGCAGTAGCAAAAGAAAAAAAAGCTTTGATATACCAATTGAAAAATAATTATCCGGTTTGGAAAACCATAGAATTTAATAATGATTTTTCAGATCAAATTTATTTTGTTTATCTCAACTGTAAACAAAACAGTAGGGAAGCAATTAAGCTTATCAACAATAAAAAAATACCCGATGAGATAATTGAACGTATCAGTCAAATAACCGAACAATTGTCCGGTGAAAGAAGTTTAAACGAATTTAAAAACTTATTGGAAGAGCACGAACAAATATTATCTAAAATTTTAAGTAAACCTACGATTAAAGATCAATATTTTTCAGATTATTCAGGCACAATTAAAAGTTTGGGGGCTTGGGGAGGCGATTTTATCTTAGCCGTAGGTAATGCCAAAACCCCCGAATATTTTAAAGGAAAAGGATTTAAGCAAATTTTTAAATACAAAGATTTTATACTTTAAAAACTTTTTTAAACTTGTTTTTTAATCGTTTCCAAAAGCTCTCTTTATTAGAAAAATATTGTCCGTAGCCATATTGATAAGCTTTTCCGTAACCGTATTTTTTCAGTATATTCGTTTTAAAATCATTATAAACTATAGCTAAATTTTTGATGATTTTTTGGTTGTATTTTTCATCAATTTCGGTTACAAAATCTTTTAAAGAATAGTCCTCACGAACAACATATAGCACAACATCCATAAATTTTTGAAGTTCCAATGCGTCCGATACCAATCCTATGGGAGGGACGTCAACAATTATAAAATCATATTTTTCTTTGAGTTCTTCAAAAAGTTTTGCCGTTTGATCTCTTAAAATAAGTTCGGAAGGATTAGGAGGTGTTTCTCCTGAAAGAATAATATCCACATTTGAATTTTTTGTCGGGATAATAATATCTTCTATTTTAGCTTCTCCGGCTAGATAGTGAGCAATACCTGTATGTTGATTATTTGCTTCTTTGAAATATTCTTTAAATTTTGGTTTTCTTAAATCAAATTCAAGCAAAACAGTTTTTTTGTTTCCCAAGCCCAAAGTTATTCCCAAGTTGGAAGTAACAAATGTTTTTCCTTCTCCAGATATTGTAGAGGTAATAATAATACTTTGCGATTTATTTTTTTTGGGAAATAAAAACCGCAAAGATGAACGCAAGCTTCTAAATGATTCGGCTGCAATACCGTGCGGTTCATAGATTACGGGCAATTTGTTTTTGCCTTCATAATGATAAATTTCACCAAGAATAGGCGTTTGAGTAATTTCTTCTATTTCGGAAACATCATGTATTTTATTGTCCAAGAAAAATAAAACGGCAATTATTAATGTGGGCAATAATAAACCCGCAGCCAGAGCAATCAAATAGTTTATTTTCCTATTGGGAGCCACAGGCGGCTGACCGGTATCTTTGGCTTCGTCGATAATTTTTAGGTCGGAAACATTTGATGCTTTTACAATACTTGCTTCATTTCGTTTTTGCAATAAAGTGTTATATACTTCCTCTTTTAAATCGTGTTTTCTTTTGAGAGTAAGCAGTGTTTGTTTTTCTTCCGGCAATTTATTGATATCTTTTTCAATTCTATAAATATTTTTTTCTACCAATTTCAATTCACTATCAATATTTTGTAAAGCGGATTTAACGGTTTCCAGTAATGATTTTCTTAAAGCTTCTATTTCCAAATCCAATTTTTGAATCGGTAAAGAATTTTCTTGAAAGTTCATTAGGTTTTTCTTTCGCATAATTGCCAATTGGGTTATCTTGGTAACTTTTCCAACTACGGTCGGGTCGTCAATTCCAACTACGGTTGGAGCAGGCAAGTCTTCATAATTTTTATGGTTTTCCAAATAATTCAAAAGCTGCCGGTAATAGAATTTTTTCTGAACAAGATTATTTTTTTGCAAGTCCAATGCCGATATTTTTTCATAAAGCTTGCTTGTGGGGTCATCCAGATTAAGCACGGTTTTATTTTTTACAAAATTTTTCAAACTTTGTGCAGAAGTGTTAAGGTCGGTTTGAATACCTTTTAGGATAGAGTCAATAAATTTGATAGTATTTATGGCAAACTTATTTTTATCATTTAATATTTGCCTTTGCAAAATGCCTGTCGTAGTATTTAGATAGTCAACAATTTTCTTTTTGTTTGTTCCCTTTAATGAAAGGATTAAAATGGAGGAGTTTTTGTTTTTGGGTTTGACTTTAAGGTTTTTTTTATAAAAATTAACCGTTTGATAAAAACCATTAAGTTTTAAAATATATATAGCATTAGGTTCAATTTTCTCGGGTTGATGCAAAACAAATTGTCCCGATATAAACGGTAAGTCTATTTTTTGCCCGAAGATAAAATTTTTTGAAAATTTATTTAATTCTATTTTCTTTTTTTGGTGTGTTTGATAATTATACAAATTTACTGTTTTTTTATCGGGCTTTACAGTTAATTGAAAATTTTTTTCATCAATAATTTTTATTTGTATTGGGATATCAATCAATTGAAATTTACTGCTATCTGGAATAAATTTAAAAGGAGAATCTTTATAAATATCTATCAAATTATACTTACCTTTTTTATAATAATTTATATAAGATTGAAGTTGTTTGACCACTCTTTCGTTATGTGTTCTCGATTGTAAAGTTGTGATAAACAAATCCACTTTATCACTCACTCCGCCCCAATTGAATACCAAACTCATATTGGAAGTAAACCAAGGATTGGTTTCGTCTTTAACTGTTATATAATTTTTTAGTTCATAAATATTTTGTTTTCTTACATTAATATAATATGCTACAAAAAATGCAATAAGTAAGCTTATCAAATACCATTTCCAATTTTTAATAATTTTGGCTAAAAGTATTTTAAAATCTATACCGGATTGATCTTCAAAAGAAAACTGATTTTCCATATGCAAATTTATTTATTGAGATTGGAAAGTAATATAATGGTGGTGATAAGTGATAAAGCGGTTATTGTTGTGGAAATTGTTTGAGAAAGTGTTGTGCCGGTTCCAAGCGTTTTTTGTCTTAAAGGTTTTACATAGACCAAATCATTTGGACGAATATAAAAATAAGGAGAATTAATAATATCCGATTGGGTTAAATCCATTTCTTTTTTTACTTTTTTCCCGTTTTCATCGCGGATAAGTACTACATGACGCAAATCTCCGGTAAGCGTAACATCTCCAGCATTTGCTATTGCATCTAAAATACTGGGTTGTGTCTTATATAAAACCCCCGATTGCGGACTTTTTACTTCCCCTAAAATTGTATAAGGAACACCTCCTAATTTTACTACCACAAATACATCTTGAAGGCTTGTAAATTGAGTTTGCAATAATCTTTTTCTAATCAAATTTTTTATTTCTTCAAAAGTTTTGCCTTCTACTTTTATTTTTGATAATAAGGGTAATTCTATTGTTCCGTTTTCATCCACGGTATATCCTTTAAAATATAAATTGTTCTGGCTGACTTGTCCGTTTTGAGCAATAGATCCGATTTGAAAAAATTTTTGAATCTCTTCATTTCCGGATTTAATTTCTATAAATAATATATCTTTTTTCTTTACTTTATAAGCTAAAGGAGAATTAGTGTCAGATTTGATATCACCTTGCACATAAACAATATTTTTATATGGGACACAAGATGTAAGGTTTACAATTAAGAAAAAAATTAATAATTTTTTCATTACTTTATCAAAAGTTTAAATTCTATGCAAAGATAAGGTTTTAATTATTTTAATTTGAATATTTTTTACCGTTCTTTTAAATTGTCCAAATCCGGGTATAAAAAATCGTTATAAGGAAAACGTTTGATATGGATTTTTCTTACTTCTTTATATAAAACATCTTTTAGTTCATCAATATTTATTTTGTTTACGGCAGAGATAAAAACTACCGGAACATCCATTTTATTTAGCCAGGTTTTTTTGAGTTGAGATAAATTAAGCTGCGGATTGTTTGCTAATAGATCTATTTTATTAAATACGATAATCATAGGCTTGCCTTCGGCGCCTATTTCATTTAAAATTTGATGGACGGTTTGCATCTGTTCTTCAAAATTCGGATGAGAAACATCCACTACGTGAATTAATAGATCGGATTCGGTTACTTCGTTCAAAGTGGATTTGAAAGATTCTATAAGTTGCGTAGGTAATTTTCTGATAAAACCAACGGTATCGGTTAATAAAAAAGGAATATTATGAACGACAATCTTACGGACAGTAGTATCAAGCGTAGCAAAAAGTTTATTCTCTGCAAATACATCTGATTTGCTTAATAAATTCATTAAAGTGCTTTTTCCTACATTAGTATATCCCACCAAGGAAGCCCTTACCATTTTTCCTCTGTTACTGCGTTGGGTTGCCATTTGTTTATCTATGGATGACAATTTCTTTTTTAGCAAAGCAATTTTATCCCGAACAATCCTCCGGTCAGTTTCGATTTCCGTTTCACCGGGTCCACGCATCCCAATCCCCCCGCGTTGACGCTCTAAGTGAGTCCACATACCGGCTAATCTGGGAAGTAAATATTGGTATTGAGCCAATTCAACTTGTGTGCGGGCATAGGAAGTTTGAGCTCGTTGAGCAAATATATCCAAAATCAGACGGGTTCTGTCCAATATATTTATATTTAAGATTTTTTCAAGATTTTTTTGTTGGGCAGGACTCAATTCATCATCAAAAACAGCTAAATCTATTTTGTTTTCTTTGATATAATCTTTGATTTCATTAAGCTTACCCGAACCGATAAAAGTTTTAGGATTTGGATTTTTTAATTTTTGAATAAATTTTTTATCAACTACTACACCGGCAGTTTCAGCTAAAAATTTTAATTCTTTTAGATATTCCTCTACTTGTTCTGCCGTTTGAGAACCGGTAATAATACCGATTAAAATGGCTTTTTCGTATTTTTTTTTATTATTTTCAATCATTATTCTATTTTTTTTAAAAAATTAAGCTCTTTTGTTTTGCTTTAAGATAAAAATTTATATTTTTGAATTTAACTAAATATTAAATAACAAAGTTATGAAAAGATACTCTTATTTTATATTGTTTTTTATGACAATATTTTATCCGGATATCCAAGCTCAACATATCGATGCCGGTGATGATTTTAAAGTATGTAATGATGAAACAGAAATTACACTTCATCCAAATTTACGAGCTGTATTATCCCAATTTTATGATGTACAAAGCATTCCTTTTCAGTGGGATGACGATTTAACCGGCACAGAAGTACAGGGAACACGTTCAGGAAGTTTACAGCCGTTAAGAGATGATGATTACAGTTCCCCCATTGATTTTCCAATAAATTTTTATTTTCTCGGAAGAAGCAGTGACCAAATTGTTATTGGTTCCAATGGTGATATTGTTTTTAGCACTATCGCGGCTAATGACTTTGATGATTATCACTATTTTGATGCCGGAATTGAAATACCAAATCATGTTTTACCATATTGGGATTCAGACACAGGCACCTCTGCTATTGCAGTTTATGGTGCGGCACAGGACATTAATCCTGGAGTTAGAGATAACCCGGGATTAAATACTACTATCCAGTATCGCATTGAAGGAACTGCTCCAAATAGAAAATTTATTGTTACATATAATGATATACCATTATTTGGTTGTTCAAGTGGTAGTGATTTATTATATGCAAGTCAGCAAATAATTTTTTATGAAACAACAGATATTATTGAAGTTAACATTAAGCAAAAACCCATTTGTATGTCTTGGGACCATCGTGCTGCTGCAATTGGTGTTCAGAATGATGATTTAGCACCTGACACTTGTGGTCAAGCCGCTCCCGGTAGAAATACAGGGAATTGGACTGTTGATGCTTCATCACCGGAATCTTGGCGTTTTGTACCCAACGGTAATATTACCTCTATAAGATGGTATGATCAAAATCATAATGTAGTAGCAACAACAGAATCTCCCACAATACCATTTGATGATACTCAAACATATACATTGGAGGTTCAATACGAAGATTGTTTAGGAAATACATATTTGGATTATGATGAAGTTACTGTAACCAAACTTCCTAAGCCCAAAAATATTTTACCCACAGATGTAATGATTTGTGCAAACGAAACCAAAACAATTGACGGGACCATTCAAAATCCCCAAGATTATCAAAATATTTCTTATGCTTGGACAGACAATCAAGGAAATGTTTTAACCAATGATCCCCAATTAGAAGTAAGCTCAGCTGGAGTTTATACTTTGGTTGTAACAGTAGATGGTTGTGATGCTCCCTTTGATATAAATGTTACACAATATCCTTATGAATGTAAAGTTCCTGAAGGAATTTCTCCAAATGGAGATGATAAAAACGACTATTGGGATTTAACTTATTTGGCTCAACGTGAAGGAATCGATATTGTGGAAATATATAATAGATGGGGAAAACTAGTCTATGATAAAGACGATTATATCAATGAATTTGAAGGCAAAACAAATGACGGAAAAGATTTGCCTGTTGGTGATTATTATTATGTAATTAAATTATTAGATGGACAAAAATTAACCGGTTGGTTAAGTATTATCAGATAAAAATAAAAAGAACTATGAAAAAAATATTATTCAGCTTAATCGGAATATTATTCCTGTTTTCGGGAAAGATTCAAGCACAGCAATTACCACATTATACACAATATATGTATAATATGAATATCTTGAACCCTGCATATGCCGGTTCTAAAGGAACCGAAATAATTTCTTTTGGAACACTCTATCGTACCCAATGGTACAACGGTGTTGACGCCCCAAAGACCTTAACTTTTAATGCCCATGGAGCAATCAATGAAAATAATGGTGTCGGTTTATCGTTTATTAACGACTCTTACGGAAGTATTGACCAAAATGCCATAACACTCGATTATTCTCATACATTGAATTTTGGAGAGGCTAACTTAGCTTTGGGTATTAAAGCCGGTGTAAATCTATTCAAAAACGGTTTAACCGATTTATATGTTATACATCCGGGCGATCCATTGTTTCAAAACGATATCAATGATACACAATTTAATGTAGGGGCAGGAGCATTCTTTTATACCGACAAATATTATGTCTCATTTTCGGTTCCAAATTTTTTGAAAAATAAATATAACGGGGGAACTCCCTATGAAGGAACTTCCGTTATGCATTGGTTCTTAGCCGGAGGTTATGTATTTAATATCGGTGATAATTTTAAATTAAAACCTCATTTTATGGTTTACAAAGCTGAAAATGTATCACCTTCCGCCGATATTAATTTGAATGCCCTGTTTATGAACAGGTTTGAAATTGGTTTTTCTCACCGTTTGAAAGATGCCTTGTCTGCAATGATCAATTTCAGATTATTTAAAGGTTTGACAGTAGGATATGCTTACGACCGGCATATTTCAGATATTCGTCATTACAGTCCTAATTCCCACGAAGTATTCTTAAATTATGACTGGGCATTAGGTAAAAAAGTTATGTTATCACCCAGATATTTCTAAAAAAAATTAACTATGAAAAAAATATATATATTCTTATTAATTATGAGCTTTGGAACGCTATCGGTTTTTGCACAAAGCTCATTAGTGAAGAAAGCGGATAAATATTATGACAGACTGCAATATGTAAAAGCTGCTGAAACTTATGAAAAAGCCATAAGCAAAGGAGAAACCTCTGATTATGTTTATCGTAAACTTGCCGATACCTATTATAATATTTTCGACTCTAAAAATGCAGAAAAATATTATGCTAAAATAGCCGATAAAACCGATGATCCCGAAGTTTACTATCGCTATGCTCAAATGCTAAAAGCCAATGGTAAATATGAAGAAAGTATTCCTTGGATGGAAAAATTTGCCAAAATGAAACCGGCTGACCATCGGGCAATTAAATTTAGAGAAAACCCTAAATATTTACCTAAAATTTTAGAAAGAGGCAAAGATAAATTTGTGGTAAATGAAATGCCTAATATCAATACTGAATATGCAGACTTTGGTGCTAAACCAATGGGACAAAAATTATATTTTGTTTCCGCTCGTGATGCCAAGAAAAAATACAGCTGGGATGAACAACCTTTCTTGGATATCTATTATGCCGATTACATTGATGGGATAGTAAGTAATATCGAAAAAATCCCGGGTGATGTAAATACCAAATATCACGATGGTTCGTTTGATTTCAGTCCCGATGGAAAGACTTTATATTTTACTCGAAATAATTATTATGAAGGTGAGTATAAAACGGATTCTACAAAAGTTAATCGTTTAAAATTATTTTCCGCCCAATTGATCAATGGAAAATGGACTAATGTAAGAGAACTTCCTTTTAACAATGATAACTATTCAGTTGCCGACCCTGCCGTAAGTCCCGATGGAAAACGTTTGTATTTTTCTTCGGATATGCCCGGAACACTTGG
>JALSPZ010000094.1 GCA_026985675.1 Flavobacteriales bacterium | reverse complement strand
TTTTGGCGAGACCGGCAGAAAAAGTTTTGGAATTGTTTTAAGTGTAGGCAAAATGAAAACAAAAATTACCAAAATTTCCACCAAGGTTTTTTGGGGTTTTGTTTTCTTTTTGCTTTTTGTGGAGACTTGTTAGTTAGTTGAACCGGATCCGTTTCAATAGTTTCGGCAATGAGTTTATCTCCATAATAAAATTTTATTTTAAATTGTTCTCCTGAAATTCCGCCTATTATTTGTATCGCGCCTCTTTCACTGATATTTTTGGCTATTTTTTTAATTCTATTTTCCAGTTGGGGATTGAGTTGTGTATATTCCGGACTAATAATAAAATCAATTTTTCCATTAAAGGTTTTTGGACTTTTAGCGACATGCATAAGTATATTTTGATAAGCATTTTGTATTTGATTTACCAATTCATCTTCATTTTTATGACCAATTTTAACAGTAAAACCGACTTTCCCTTGTTTATCATTATTTCCAATGATATCAAAAACTTCATCTTTTTTATCGGATGATTCGGAAAAATCTGTTCCCCCCATCATTTCTATTTCTCCATCCATTATAAAATATAAGGCATTGGAAATGGGATAAGTGGGTGGATTTTTAAATGCATTAATTACAGCATTATGCACTATAATTTCTCCTTTGCCTTTGGGGCTTGCTAACATTAACCCTTTTATAGGAATACCCACTACAATTGCTTTGGCTTTAAGAATATCAGATAATTTTCTCATAAAATTTTTATCTAAAATTTTTTCAGCAGCATATTCATGGTTTATAAGTGCAATATTAACTCCTTCAATGGTTTCTATTTTTACCGGAACATCTATTTGTTGTAGATTTTCAATGGCTTTTTGTCTGATAAGTTTTTTTTCGCTTTCATTCTTAGGCACTGAATATTCCAGATGGGTTCCTTTATCGATGCCCAGCATTATAAAAGGGCTGCTATCATGATCAAAAAGTCTCTCTACATACAGACCTCTATTTTTTTGCATTTCATATTCTTGCGAATTTTTTAAAACAGGTAGGATTTTTTTCATTCTTTCATAAAATTAGTTAGCAAATAGTTTCAATAAAATAAATTTGTATTAAAATCCAAAAATATAATTAAATTTTAAATTAAGCACAATAAAATTAATAAATTTACATGAGTTCGATAAAATAACCGAAACAAAATACATTTATTTGCTAATTGAAATTATATTTCTTTAATTTTTAATAAAACATATTCAAAATAAATAACCTTAAAAAAATAAATAATTTTTTTCTTATGTCGAGCTCACATTAAACTTAATATTAATAGGTAACTTTAACATTTTTCATACCAAACTCTTAGCAAAAAAACGTGCGCCAAAATTTTTTTCAAAAGCTTGTAAAATTTGTTTTTTTAATATTATTTTATCGGGAGTGTATCCCAGTTCTTTTTGCATGGAAGTAACGCCTTTGTTTTGAATCCCACAAGGGATAATATGTGAAAAATATGACAATTCTGTATCTACATTCAGCGCAAAACCGTGCATAGTAACCCAACGGCTTGTTTTTACACCCATAGCACAAATTTTTCGTGCTTGTAAAGTTTTTGCATCAATCCAAACCCCGGTTTCTCCTTGGATTCTTTCTCCTTTAATATCATAAATTGATAAAACATCAATTATAACTTGTTCGAGTTTTCGCATATAGGAAAGGATTTCCAAATCAAAATTATCCAAATCGATAATCGGATAACCTACGATTTGCCCCGGACCATGATAAGTAATATCTCCCCCTCGATTTGTATGAACAAATTGAATGTTTTTCTTTTTCATTTCTTCCTCATTAAGTAGCAAATGTTCCAATTTTCCACTTTTTCCCAAGGTATAAATATGCGGGTGTTCCGTAAATAAAAAATAATTTTCCGTTCGAAGCGGTTGTTTCAGGTATTTGTTTTTAATTTTTTTTTGTTTAAGTTCTTCAAATAAAGTGGTTTGAATAGCAAATACTTTATTATAATTTTGAGTTCCAAGATCTTGATAGAATATATGTGTATTTTTCATCCGGATAATTTATAGAGCAAATTTAGTTTATTATTTTGTTAATGTCGAATTCACGTTTTTTAATTAAATTTGAAAAATATATAATTTCTTATGCGCAATTTTTTTATTCAAAACAAAAGAATAATTTTTATTATAATTTCACAATTAATTTTATTATTGGCTTTGTGGCGAACCAATCGTTTTCTTTTAGACTTTAAAAAAGAGGAAGAAAATAAAATGGAGATTTTAGGGGCTGCATACGAACGATTAAGTCAAGCCGGATTAGATGAAGATATTTCTCTTTCGCAACATATTTTTAATAGCAATAATACGATTCCTATAATCATTTTGGATCAAGACCATAAAATAGTTAGTTTCAAGAACTTAAAATGGGATAACCGAAAGAAATTAACGTCCGAAGACAGTTTGCAAATAATTGGTTTAGCCAAAGATTTTGCTCAATTTACATCTCCGGTTGTATTTGATTTGGATAATGGAAAATATCACGAGTTGTATTACGGGCGGTCGGCTTTGTTTACCAAATTGTTTTATTACCCATTGATTTTGGTAGTAATTCTATTGCTTTTTGTAGGAGTAATTTATCAATATTACAGAGTTGGTAAAATGTCCGATGAGAATAAATTATGGAGTAGTTTAGCCAAAGAAACAGCTCATCAAATAGGGACGCCTCTTAGTTCTTTAATCGGTTGGGTTGAAATACTGAAATCTTCCGGGTGTAAAGATATTCCGGTAGAAGAATTAGAAAAGGATGTTTCACGTTTAAGTATAATTTCCCAACGATTTTCCAAGATTGGCTCACAACCCGAATTGAAAAAAGAAAATATTGTGGAAATTAGCAGAAAAGCAGTGGATTATCTAATGAGCAGAACTTCAAAGTTAATAGAAATTACTTGTAATTGTGAGAAAGAAATTTATGCTGGAATCAATAAGCAATTATATGCTTGGGTTTTGGAAAATTTGATAAAAAATTCTATTGATGCCATGGAAGGTAAAGGCAAAATTGAAATTGAAATAAAACAAGAAGGGCAAAAGGTAATAATTGATGTAAAGGATTATGGTAAAGGAATAACAGCCGCTCAAGTAAAACAAATTTTTATTCCCGGATATTCAACAAAAAAAAGAGGTTGGGGTTTGGGTTTATCCTTAGCTAAAAGAATTATTGAAGAATATCATAAAGGAAAAATATTTGTTTATAAAACCAAACCTGGCGAAGGGACAACTTTTAGAATAGTTTTGAATAAAACATAGTTTTTTTATTAGCATTAATTTACTTATCTTTAAGGCAAAACCTGAAAATATGCAAAATCAAGAAAAAATAAATTGGACCAAAGTTTGGATCAGTGAAGACGGAATGGAAGCACAACTGATAAAAAATTTATTGGAGATTGAAAATATTCCGTATCAATTAAAGAATGAAAATACCAACAGCCTTTTCCCCGACACAGGTATAGTTACCGTTGATATTTACGTTCCCGAAGAAAATGCAGAAAAGGTTAAGCAAATGATTAAAGAAAACTTTGATTAAAACTTGTAGATGTTTAGCAAAGAAGAATCTGCTCGTCTCAGACAAGAATTTTGGACGAGTTTTGGTAAATCGTTTCCAAGAAAATGGTTACTATATCACACCAAAATCAAAGATTTGTCTTTAAAATTTTATGCCG
>JALSPZ010000093.1 GCA_026985675.1 Flavobacteriales bacterium | reverse complement strand
AGAAAAATCATCAAAATCTATCCTGATGTTGCGTCCTTCAAAATCCATATAATCAATTCCGGTTCCGTATTCCACATGCAAAGGTTTGTGTTTGGAAATTATACCCACTCCACTATATCCTTTTCGCTCGGCAGGAAACCAATATTGATAATTGTAGCCTAATTTTTTTAAACTTTCCGTATCGATTTGATCTTCTTTGGCTTTTATTTCTTGAAATCCGATAATATCCGCATCAACACTTTTAAGCCATTCGTTCAAACCTTTTCGCATAGCGGCTCTTATACCGTTAACATTATATGATACAATTTTCATTTGTAAAATTTTCATCAAAAATAAGATAAATAGTGATATTATACCTTTTAATATATTAATAAAAAAATTATATTTGTTAGCTAATCAAAAAAAACTGGAATATGAAAGATAAAAAAAGAGTTTATTTTTTTGGAAATAAACAAGCTGACGGCAATGCCGGAATGAAAAATCTATTAGGAGGAAAAGGCGCCAACTTGGCGGAAATGAATCTCATTGGAGTTCCTGTCCCCGCAGGGTTTACCATAACAACCGATGTAAGTACCGAATATAATAAACTTGGAAAAGATAAAGTAATCGGACTTTTACAAGAAGAAGTCAAAGAAAATCTTAAAAAGATAGAAAACGTAATGGGAGCCAAATTCGGAGATAAAGAAAATCCCTTATTGGTTTCCGTTCGTTCGGGCGCAAGAGTTTCCATGCCCGGCATGATGGATACGGTTCTTAATTTGGGTTTAAATGACCAAACGGTTCAAGCGCTTGCAAAAAAATCAAATAACGAACGTTTTGCTTGGGATAGTTACAGACGTTTTGTGCAAATGTTCGGCGATGTGGTGTTGGGAATGAAACCGCAAAACAAAGAAGATATCGATCCTTTTGAAGCCATTATGGATCAAATGAAAGAAGAAAAAGGATATAAAAACGATACCGATTTTACCACGGAAGATTTAAAAGAATTGGTAAAACAATTCAAAGCCGCTATTAAAAATCAAACAGGCAAAGATTTTCCCGAAGATCCCGAAGAACAATTATGGGCGGCTATTCTTGCCGTTTTTGATAGTTGGAACAACGAACGCGCTATCTATTATAGGAACATGAACAAAATACCACACGATTGGGGAACGGCTGTCAATGTTCAAGCGATGGTTTACGGAAATATGGGAAATAATTCGGCTACGGGTGTAGCCTTTACTCGCGATGCCGCTACCGGTGAAAATATTTTTAACGGAGAATATCTAATCAATGCACAAGGAGAAGATGTTGTAGCCGGTGTAAGAACCCCACAACAAATCACATTGGAAGGTTCCAAACGTTGGGCAAAATTAGCCGGTATATCCGAAGAAGAAAGAAAACAAAAATATCCTTCTTTGGAAGAAGCAATGCCCGAAGCTTATAAAGAATTATTTGATACACAAAAAAAACTGGAAGAACATTACCGCGATATGCAAGACTTGGAATTTACCATTCAAGACGGTAAATTATGGTTGCTACAAACCCGGACAGGTAAAAGAACAGGTGCTGCTATGGTAAAAATAGCTATGGATATGCTCAAAGAAGGAATGATAACGGAAGAAGAAGCTTTGATGCGTATAGAACCTGAAAAACTCGATGAACTTCTGCACCCGGTATTTGACAAAAATGCTATTAAAAATGCCGAAGTCGTAGGCAAAGGTTTGCCCGCATCACCCGGAGCTGCTACCGGAAAAATTGTTTTCTTTGCCGATGAAGCCGAAGAATTGGCTGCCAAAGGCGAAGATGTAATCTTGGTAAGAATAGAAACCTCACCGGAAGATTTAGCCGGAATGGATGCTGCAAACGGTATTTTAACCGCCCGGGGAGGAATGACTTCACATGCCGCAGTAGTGGCAAGAGGAATGGGAAAAACTTGTGTGTCCGGTGCCGGCGAATTGGATATCGATTATAAAAACAGAACACTATCTTCTCGTGGAATTACTTTCAAAGAAGGAGAATATATCTCATTAAACGGAACCACGGGAGAAGTTTATAAAGGAAAAATCGAAACCATCGAACCCAAATTAAGTGGTGAGTTTGCAGAATTAATGGAACTTGCCGATAAACATTCTAAACTTTATGTCAGAACAAATGCTGATACACCCAAAGATGCAGCAGTTGCGCGAGATTTTGGAGCCAAAGGTATCGGACTTTGTAGAACCGAACACATGTTCTTCGAAGGAGATAAAATCATTGCGATGCGTGAAATGATTCTCGCCGAAGATGAAAAAGGAAGACGTGAAGCCTTGGATAGATTATTACCTATTCAACGTAAAGATTTTGAAGGAATATTTGAAGCCATGCAAGGACTTCCGGTAACCGTTCGCCTTTTGGACCCTCCTTTACACGAATTTGTTCCACACGATGAAAAAGGACAACAGGAAATGGCAGATGTAATGGGTGTTCCGGTAGAAGTTATCAAACAAAAAGTAGAAGAACTTTCCGAATTTAACCCCATGTTAGGACACCGAGGTTGCCGTTTGGGAAATACCTACCCCGAAATTACTGAAATGCAAACCCGTGCAATCATAGAAGCAGCTCTTAATTTGAAAAAACGCGGCATCGATGCTCGACCGGAAATTATGATTCCACTGGTAGGCAAAAAAGAAGAGATGGAGTTGCAAGAAAAAATCGTGAGAAATACCATTCAAAAAGTTTTTGACGAATACGGAGATACCATTGACTATAAAGTAGGAACGATGATTGAAATTCCTCGTGCAGCCCTAACAGCCGATGAAATTGCAGAAAGTGCGGAATTTTTCTCTTTCGGAACCAATGATTTAACTCAAATGACTTTCGGATATTCTCGTGATGATGCTGGAAAATTTTTGCCGATTTACATCAAAAAAGGTATTCTGAAAAACGATCCCTTTGAAAAATTGGATCAAGAGGGTGTTGGTCAATTGGTAAAAATGGCGGTTGAAAAAGGGCGAAAAACCCGCCCTGACATTTCCTTGGGAATTTGTGGAGAACACGGAGGAGAGCCATCGTCTATTGATTTCTTCCACCGTGCCGATTTACATTATGTCAGCTGTTCGCCATATCGTGTGCCTATTGCACGATTGGCAGCAGCACAAGCAAATATCAGAAACAAATAAATTAATAATTATATAAATGTGGCGGCGGCTTCGCCGCCGCCACATTATCAAAAAAATAAAAAATTATGGATGCAAAAGTTCCTTATTTAAACATTAGCGACAAACAATACCGTTTAATAGGCATTACTTGGGGGTTGATTATAGCCGCTTTTTTTCATTATTATCATAATTTTTCCGAAAATCAAAATAGTATTGTCTTAACATTTTTTTCTTCATCATTTGCAATACATGCTATCATAGGTATGATTTCAGGTTATATTCTTTCTTGTTTTGTTTTTAGATATATCAATAAGAAATAAAGTAACCTGAATTCGATTAAGCTACAATCAAATTTTTTTTCCTTCAAGGTTTCTAAGCACCTTGAAGGTATTTATTTATTACCCGAATCTTATAATTTTACAACTTACTGATTATTAATATATTATTATATTACAAAAAGGAATTTCTTATACTTTTAGCGTCGGCTTCACTCCAAGCGACACCGACGCTTTATTACAGATATAATATTGTTAATTTGTTCATATTTTGCAAACCTTTAAGGATTTATAAAACCTTCAAAGAATGTCGTGGTCA
>JALSPZ010000092.1 GCA_026985675.1 Flavobacteriales bacterium | reverse complement strand
AAATTGGTAGCGGACGGAAAATTTGACATACACAAAATCGATACGTCCAAAGTGGTCTATTTCACCGATTATGCCGACTACAAAAAAGATTTGATACCAGACAAATGGGGAAGCACTTTTCGTCAGTGGCGACCTTTTATCAAAACCAAAGACGATATTTGGAAGGAGATTGTCCGTGTAACCAAATTGCCGGGGATTACTTCCGCTCCCAAATTACAACCGATTCAAACGCGTTTGATAATGTTGCAAACGGGTATGCGCGCACCGATGGGAATAAAAATCAAAGGACAGGATTTGAAAACCATAGAAAATTTCGGTTTGCAATTGGAAAAACTGCTCAAAGAAGTTCCGGGCGTAAAAAAGGAAGCCGTTTTTTCAGATAGAATCGTAGGAAAACCCTATTTGTTGATAAAAATAAATCGTAATAAAATTGTTCGGTACGGATTACAAATTGCAGATGTGCAAAATGTGATTGAAATTGCAGTAGGCGGAAAAAAACTAACCCAAAGCATTGAAGGAAGAGAACGTTATGCCGTTCGTGTGCGTTATCCGCATGAATTGCGAATGAGTCCTTCGGATTTGGAAAATATTTTGGTGCCTTTGAAAAACGGAACACAAATTCCGTTGAAAGAAGTAGCCGAAATTGCATATGAAAGCGGTCCGCAGGTTATCAAGAGCGAAGATACTTTTTTGGTAGGATATGTATTGTTTGACAAAGCACCTGTCGAAGCGGAAATTTCGGTAGTGGAAAAAGCTAAAAACCATTTGCAAAAAGCCATAGACAAAGGGCGTTTGCAAGTGCCCAAAGGGATTACTTACAATTTTACTGGCACTTATGAAAATCAAATACGTGCCGAGAATACCCTTTCAATAGTTGTGCCGCTGACCTTGTTGATTATCTTTTTGATATTGTATTTCCAATTCAGACAAGTAGGGGTAACCTTGATGGTGTTTACGGGTATTGCCATTGCTTTTGCCGGCGGTTTTATTATGCTTTGGCTTTACGGACAGGATTGGTTTTTGAATTTTGCAATAGCAGGACATAATTTCAGGGATATTTTCAATATTCATACGGTTAATTTGAGTGTTGCCGTTTGGGTGGGATTTATTGCCTTGTTTGGAATTGCAACCGACGACGGTGTGGTAATAGCCACGTATTTGACACAAATTTTTAAACAAAACAAACCCGAAACCAAGGAAGAAATACGTCAATCGGTGATAGAGGCTGGAAGTAAACGGATACGTCCTTGTTTGATGACCACTGCCACGACGATTTTGGCATTATTGCCCGTTTTGACATCTACCGGACGCGGAAGCGATATTATGATTCCGATGGCAATTCCGAGTTTCGGCGGTATGTTGGTGGCATTGATAACCTTGTTCGTTGTGCCTGTGCTATTTTCGATAATGAAGGAGAGGAAAATAAAACATATAAAATAAGAAAAATGAAAAATTTACAAATCATACTGCTCATAATAACCGCTAATTTTATCAATGCGCAATCTTTGGACGATTATGTTCAAATGGCACTTGAAAACTCGTCTGCTATAAAAAATAAAATAGCGGATGAAAAAATAGCCGGGGCAAAAATTTTAGAAGCACGCCAATATCCCGATACGCAAATCAATTTTGGGATTTATGCGCTTCAACCGGAAACACGCGTGGGAAATCAGGTGATGAAATGGGGAATTGCTCAACAAATTCCTTGGTTCGGTACCAATAAATCCAAAGAAAATTGGTTGGAAAAAGCCGCGGAGTTGAAAAGGTTTGATACGGATTTGAAAAAAAGAGAAATAATTTACAAAGTAAAAGAATTATTTTTCTGGATGTATGAAAAACAACGTATTATTTACATTCTTAAAGAAAACAAACAAATTCTCAAAACTTACGAAGATATGGCTTTAGGGGCTTTGGCAAACAACCGGACAACAATGACCGAAGTTTTGAAAATAAGGATAAAAAAGAATGAATTGCATGCCGGTATTTACCAAGCGGTTAAGGATTTGAATGCTCTGCAACGACAATTCAATCGTTTATTGGAAAGAGACGAACAAGCCGGTGTCAATTTGCCTGTAAAATTGGATGCTACGGAAATATTGCCTGGCAAAAAACACATCGATAATTTTCCTATGCTTTCAAAAATCATACAAAGCAAAGGTTTATACGAAGATGAAGTTAAAATGTTAAGAAAACAATCGCGACCCAAATTGTTGTTCGGTGTGGATTATATACCGGTAAATCCCCGGACGGATATGACGGTAATGAATAACGGAAAAGATATTTTGATGCCGATGTTGGGACTTTCCATTCCCATATTTAACCGGAGTTATCAAGCAAAAATCCGTCAAGCAAAATTGAAAGGGGAACAAACCCATTGGGCTTATACTGAACAAAAAATCGTTTTGGAAAATATGCTGGATGGATTGATGACCGATTTTAAGAATCAATTGATTTTATTGATGGCGGCACAAAAAAACATACGAGAAACCCAACGGGCGATAGACGTGAGTTTAAAGGCATACGAGACTTCGATATTGGATTATGATATGATTTTGCGTTTGCAATTGGATAAAATCGGCTATCAATTGAAAGCTTTGGAAGCGACTGTAAAAGCGTTCGAATTAAAAGCAAGAATTGACTATTTGACTAATTAAATTAAAAAAACACAAAAATTATGAAAAACATAAAAATTTATCTTATCGGATTGGTGCTATTGGCAGCCGGTATTTTTATCGGAAAACAGATAGACGGAAATCATTCGAGAAATGATACTGCTACTGAAAATAAAGCGGAAAAACAAGTAAACAAGGTGGAACATTGGACTTGTTCTATGCATCCGCAAATTGATTTGCCCGAGCCCGGACAATGTCCGATATGCGGAATGGATTTGATACCGAAAACGGATGATAATCAAAGTCAATCCAAACAAATTATCAAACTGACTTCCAATGCTATGGCGTTGGCGAATATTGAAACAATCACAGTTGGAGAGGATGCTTTGACCGCCGAAAACAACGGTATCCGGTTATCAGGAAAAATTGCGGTCAATACCAGTTTAACTTCCGTTCAGGCGGCTCATTTCGGCGGGCGTATTGAAAAATTATACTATCAAAGTGAGGGTGATTTGATACGTAAAGGAAATAAAATTGCTTTGCTTTATTCCCCCGAATTGGTTACCGCTCAAAATGAATTATTGGAAGCAATGTATGTAAAAAACGAACAACCCGAACTGTATAATGCCGTGCGTAATAAATTGAAAAATTGGAAATTGTCCGAAAAGCAAATTCAACAGATTGAAAATACTAAGAAAGTAATCACCAACTTTCCGATGTATGCCGACAAAAACGGATATGTGTTGAAAGTTTTGGTGGAAAACGGCAATCATGTCAAGGAAGGAACGCCGATGTTCCAACTGGCGGATTTGCGTAAAGTTTGGGCGGTTTTGGATGTTTACGAGAAGGATTTACCCAATATCCGTCAAGGTCAAAAGGTGGAAATTACACTCAATGCTTATCCGGGAAAAACATTTGAAGGAACGGTGGGGTTTATAGACCCGGTTGTCAACGAAAAAACACGAACGGTGCAGGTGCGGGTGGATTTGCCCAATAAAAACAATTTGCTGAAACCCGGAATGTTGGCGGAAGGAAAAATAAAAGTCAATAAAACCGCAAGTGGAAAGCAAGTGATTAGGATTCCGAAATCGGCGATATTATGGACAGGAAAACGTTCGGTGGTTTATGTAAAAGTCAGTCCCGATAAGCCGGAATTCGAATTGCGTGAAGTGGAATTGGGAGTTTCGGCGGGAGATTATTATGAAATTTTATCGGGGTTGAAACCCGGCGAGGAAATTGTGTATAAAGGCACCTTTACGGTGGATGCGTCGGCACAATTGCAAGGGAAAAAATCGATGATGAATATGCAAGGTAACGAAACCGCCGCATCTATTCATAATCACCGCGGAAAACAAATGAATGATGACGAAATGCCGGATGCCGATCCATCGAAAATGCCGTAAAATAAGGATACGCAAATGAAATATATGCATCGGGAAAATGTGGCAAAGGAATGTAAAATAAAGGAATGTAAAATATTTGGGAAACATTTAAAAAAATTATATTTGTAACTTTTAATACATATAAATTATGAAAAGAACACTATTTTTAATTATTGTTTTATTAGCAATGCAAATGCAATCACAAAATGCAATGGTTATTCCGCCGGTTCTAAACGGACCTCAATATCCATTGAATTTACAAAACGGCACATACGAATTTTTTGCCGGACATCAAACGGCAACTATGGGGGTAAACGGGAATATTTTAGGTCCTACCCTGATTATGAACGAAGGTGATGCCGTAAATATCGAAGTAACCAATAATTTGGGACAACCGACCACGATACATTGGCACGGTATGCACGTATCGGCTTCCAATGATGGAGGTCCGCATACCATCATCCAACCTGGAACCACTTGGAACCCGCAATTTACGGTTATGAATCGTGCCGGAACTTATTGGTATCATCCGCATTTGGATGAATTTACGGATGAACACGTAACCAAAGGAATAGCGGGAATGATTATTGTACATGATAATGATGAATTGAATGCAGGTTTGCCTGTAACTTACGGCATTGACGATTTCCCTGTTGTTATTCAAACCAAAGACTTCGATAACAATTATCAAGTAGTTAATCACAGTAATAATGACGATATATTAATGGTAAATGCCACCATAAATCCATATTTGGAAGTTCCGGCGCAAGTTGTTCGTTTGCGATTTTTGAACGGCTCGTCCCAAAGAGTTTTTAATTTCGGTTTATCTGGCAATACGCCGTTTTATTTAATTGCTACCGATGGCGGTTTATTGGAAGCACCCGAACAGCTGACACGTTTGCCGTTATCACCCGGAGAAAGAGCCGAAATTTTGTTGGATTTAAACGGTAAGGAAAATCAAACTTTATATTTGATAAGTTATGCTTCGGAGTTCGGAAACGGAATTTATGGAGCAACGAATCCGGGAATGAGTCCCAATATGACTTTAAACAATTATAATCCCAATTTGTTGAACGGAAATGATTTCAATATTTTGGAATTGCGTGTAGTGGCTCAGACAGCTAACCCCGTTACAAGTATCCCCGGACAATTTTCGCCCATAAATTATATGACGGAAAATTCTGCCGATCAGCAGCGATCTTTTAGTTTGAGTCCCGTGGCAATGGGCTTAAATCAATTGAACGGAGATTTTACTATCAATGGTGTCAGTTTTGATATGAATACCATCAATATAAGTATTCCGTTGAATAACACCGAGGTTTGGACTGTAACCAATAATTCCGCCATTGCACATCCGTTTCATGTGCACGATATTCAGTTTCAAATTTTAAGTATCAACGGCAATACGAATATTCCGGCTTATGCCCGGGGTTGGCACGATACGTTTTTGGTTCCTGCCGGCGGCGGAAGCATAAAATTCATAACAAAATTTGAAGATTTTGCCGATGACAGTATTCCTTATATGTATCATTGTCATATGTTGAACCACGAGGACGGAGGTATGATGGGTGCTTTTACGGTGGTTGATATTGCAAAGGTAGAAGATCAAAAAATGACCAAAGGAATAACTTTGTTTCCCAATCCTTCCAATGGCACTTATATGACTGTAAAATTACATAATCAATCCGAAAAAGTTTTTTCTTATATTATTATTGATGAGCTTGGACGGATGTTTTATCAAAATAATTTTCCTATTACCGAAAGAAATAATTTGATATCGTTCCCGATTGATAAATTGGCACCAGGGAATTATATCCTTAAAGTTTACTCGGATAAAAGAATTTATTCAATTAAATTTTTTAAAAGTTAAACAAAGCGGTTATCAACCGCTTTTTTTATTTTCTTATTTTACAACTAATGCATCGGGATGTGCTAAGCCTTTGTACTCAATCAAACTGGCTTTCAGAGAACCGACTAATAGATCGGCTTTAATAAGTAATGGGATTTTGTTATCGTCATCGCTAATCCAAACCGTTAAACTTTCATCTTCTTTAAAAATCCTTCCTGACATAACGATTGGACGTAATTTAATGGCTTTTATTTTTCCAAATTTTGTTTTAAGAAACTCTCTTCCCAATATTTTAAGTTTGAAGGGATATACTTCATTGTCGAAAAACATATCTACTTGAATCTCGTCTCCTGTTTTTAGTTTGTTGATATTAACATTTCGTAAATAATAGAAAACCGATACCATATCATTAATTTTTTGAGGAAAAGAGAAAGTTTCTACTTTTTTATTCTTTTTATCAATTACTTGAACTTTGTTAGTATTGTGGTCAAATCTTAATTCTACATTTTTTGTATAACCCCCTTCATCAATATTTCTAATAAAACGTATGGGTTTATTATTATAGTCAAAATAACTTTCATAATTGTCATTTACTTTCATTAACCAACGTGATATTCCTGTGGTCCAACCTTTTCCAATAGCATGTAGTAATTTTTTTCCTTGAAAAAAATCTTCTTTTAAATCCAGTGTTGCATAACCGGCATTAAAAATTCCATAATGAATTTTAAATTTAAAATGTTCACCCGGTTGATAAGCGGGCGATTGTGCAAAAACGCTTAGAAAGGTAAATAAGATTAAAAGTGTAAAAATTTTCCTCATTGGTTTAGTTTTTTAAAATAATTTACAAAGACCGTTCCAAATTAAAAATCGTATCCGAAACTAAATAAAAAAATATTTTTTTGTTCTTTTGGAACTCTTGCATAAGATAAACGTATAGGTCCTAAAAAAGATTTATATTCATAAGCAATGAGATGACCTGAAATCCAAGAAATTTCCGAGCCGGGAAAATCGTGGGATTGATCATAAAACAAATAATTATATCCATATTTAAGGTAATGATTTGGAAATAATTGATATTTCAGATTAAAATTTGCCATTAAATATTTAGTTGCTCTTACTTCCAATGGATCTATAACCGGAAAAGCAGCCATATTGTCAAAATTTATAAATTTTGTATCACCGCCAAGGTAAAAATCATTTTCATAAGATGTTTTTTTAGCATAAATATATCCTGCTTGTATAATGGGTTGAAAATAAAATTTTTTGACAAAATTTTGTGTAAATTCCAATTTTAATCTATACATTGAATAAGGAATAAAGTTTCTATAATAATCGCTGGAAACAGGAAAATAATTCCAGGAAAGTAATAGGAAAATTCCTTTTTGAGGAAAATCAAAATCATCGCGATTATCTACCATTAAATTTGCAAAAGTCCCTACATAATGATTTTTACCGATAAAATAAGGTAAGCCGTTATTTTCTCCCGAAAATACGTTTGTATAGTATCTTTTGTATAAATGTTGAAGTCCTATCGAGAAATTTATAAAGTGATTCAAACTCCCCTCAAAACTCAATTTGTTTTGCAATTGTTCTACATTTAAGTCCAGGCGATTGATTGTGGGATTTTCAAAAAACAGAAGCGATCGAACTTGTGTGTTGAAACGATGGTATCCGGTATGCCAACCGATATTCCAACCAAAACCGTTATCTATAAGGTAATCCAAATTAAACCGTGTTTTTTCTCCGCCAATGATATCAAATGAAAGTAAATCGTTTTTGGTTAATAGATGTTTGCGTTCAAAATTTCCTATAACATTAATTTTATATAAATTGTTAAAGTGAAAACCCAAATTGATGTAAGCTTTGTTTTCTTTTTCCTTTAAATCAATGATGAGCTGTGGATGATTGGAGATGTTTTTGATGTGATAAAAAACACGGGCAAAATTATCCGTGCCGATAAGATTATTTATACCTTCCAAGTAATCTTTATAACTTATTTTTTTATGGGGTCTGAACCCAAGTTTTCCCAAAACATAACTTCTCCGATAATTTTGCAATCCATTGATAATAATTTTGTCAAAACTTATACTGTCGGGCTTAACGAATTTTAAAGATGAAATATCCGAGTTTTTTTTCAATTTCTCAATATCAAATTTTTTTAAAACGGAATCTGTAGCTTTGATTCCCCTTTTGATAATGGTGTCAATTTTTTCAAATTCCGTGATACCGATATCATTTATATAAGGATGAATATATATATCGGTTTCCAGTTTTTTTAGAGGCATCTCTTTATACACTTGGAAACTGATAATTTGATCCATAATATTTTGGATATCTTCGATTTGCTCTTTTTTAAGTATTTTTCCTTGGACATCCGAACCTATAATTATTTGTGCGCCCATATCCCGTAGTTCTTTTACGGGATAATTATTTACGATACCACCGTCTAATAATAATTTGCTATCAAATTCCACAGGCTTATAAACCGTAGGCAACAAGGCACTAGTCGTAACGGCTAATGCCAGCCAACCTTTGTTAAAAAGCACTTGGTTGCCGTTTTCAATATCCGTGGCTATACAAATGAAAGGAATTTTTAACCGGTTAAAATTAACGGTATCATTAACAGCAATAAGATTTTCCGCCAATGTATTGTATAGATTTTGTGCACTTGCCAAACCTTTGGGCATCTGCACACTCATTTTTTTTAAAGAAAAGGGAAGTTTAAAGATGTATTTGGGTCCGTTTTTCTTTTTAAAAAAACCTGTATATTTTCTTTCCCGATAATCAAAAAGAATTTTATCAAAATCCAGTGTATGAAAAATAGAATCAATTTGCCGTGCGGAATATCCGGCAGCATACATACTTCCTACAATAGCTCCCATACTTGTTCCTGCAATATAGTCCGGTCGGATATGATGTTTCTCCAAGGTTTTTAGAACGCCTATATGTGCCAAGCCTTTGGCTCCGCCGCCACTCAATACCAATCCGATTTTTGGACGAGTTATGCTATCCGGTTGTTGATTTTGGGCTACTATACCGAAGAAAACCAAAATAAAAAGAAATGAAAAATTTTTTTTCATTATTGAATCAAATAAAAAACTATTCAAAGATAATTCAAATTCTATAAATTTACATTATGTAAAGATTTAAAAAAAAAAATATCTGAAAAATTGTCAGTTTGATTTGGATTTTTTTAAACTATTTTTTAAAACTTTCTTAAAAAAACATATTTTATACTTTTATTAACAGACATTGGCATAATTTTGTTGTAAAATTGTTGTGAAAAATTTTTAGTTATGGAACAAAATATAAATATTAACGAGCTTAATGAAATTGTAAAGCGTGAGAGTGAATTTGTCGATTTGTTGAAATTGGAAATTAACAAGGTGATTGTCGGTCAAGATCAAATGATAGACCGTTTGTTAATCGGATTATTAGGAAAAGGACATATCTTGCTTGAAGGAGTGCCCGGATTGGCAAAAACATTAGCAATCAACACTTTGGCAAAAGCGATAAATGCCAAATTCAGTCGTATTCAATTTACGCCTGACTTGTTGCCTGCCGATGTGATTGGAACTTTGATTTATAATATACAGGAAAACAAGTTTGAGGTGCGTAAAGGTCCTATTTTTGCCAATTTGGTATTAGCGGATGAAATTAACCGTGCGCCAGCCAAAGTGCAATCGGCTTTGTTAGAAGCTATGCAAGAACGCCAAGTAACAATTGGTGATGAAACTTTTAAATTGGAAGAACCTTTCTTGGTAATGGCTACCCAAAATCCGGTTGAACAAGAAGGAACTTATCCGCTGCCCGAAGCACAAGTGGACAGATTTATGCTAAAAACCATTATTGACTATCCTTCGCAAAAAGAAGAATTGGAAATTTTGCGTAGAAATATGAACGGAAGTTTTGAGAATGTTCAACCCGTTACTACGACCAAACAAATTTTGGATGCACGTGAAACGGTTAAAAAAATCTATATCGATCCGAAGATAGAGCAATATATTTTGGATATTGTTTTTGCTACACGATATCCTGAAAAATATGGATTGGAAGAATTGAAACCTTTGATCAGTTTCGGAGCTTCGCCGCGTGGGAGTATTAATTTGGCTATTGCTTCCAAAGCTTATGCCTTTTTGAATAAACGTGGTTTTGTTATTCCTGAAGATGTGAGGGCTATGGTTTATGATGTTTTGCGTCATCGTATTGGACTTACTTATGAAGCAGAAGCCGAAAACATTACAACCGAAGATATTATTAGTAAAATTATCAATAAGATTGAGGTTTTATAGGGTTAATTGTGGATTTGTTGATTTGGTTAATGACAATACGTAAAGATAAGGTATGCCTTGTCGATACTGTGGAATGTGGAAAATGAAAAATGAAAAATGAATACAGCTACGGTGATGTTCTGCGTGAGTGGTTGAAGCGGTTAGCTCCCGCACTTGAAAATGCTACAAAAATTCAAGAAACAAAGCGACCGTAGGAAGCTCTTGGATATTGAATATTTTTGTGCATTTTTCAAGGCGGGACTATGAGCGGAAAACACGACCCGTGGATTTCGGCGGTGGATATAGGAGAAGGGACACGCCCTAATAATTTAAATATAAATAAAATCTGATTGTGGAAAGATGACAACGAAAGAAATTTTAAAGAAAGTTAGAAAAATTGAAATCAAAACCAAGCGTTTGTCCGACCATATTTTCGGCGGGGAATATCATAGTTCGTTTAAAGGACGTGGGATGACTTTTTCGGAAGTGCGCCCGTATGCCTATGGCGATGATGTGCGAAATATCGACTGGAATGTTACCGCTCGTTATCGAACGCCTTTTGTGAAGGTTTTTGAGGAAGAACGGGAATTGACGATGCTTCTTGCCGTGGATATCAGCCGCTCGGAATGGTTCGGCACGAAAACGGATTTGAAAAAAAATATGATTACCGAAATTGTGGCAACGCTGGCTTTTTCGGCTATTCAAAATAATGATAAAGTGGGTTTGGTGCTGTTTTCCAATGAGATAGAACTTTTTATTCCGCCTGCCAAAGGTCGAACACACGTATTGCGTATTATTCGTGAATTGGTGGATTTTCATCCGAAAAAGAACGGAACGGATATATCTAATACGCTGAAATTTGTTTACAATATTTTGAAGAAAAAAGCTATTGTCTTTTTGATTTCCGATTTTATGGATAAAGATTATGATCAAACGCTAAAAATCGTTGGTCGTAAACACGATTTGACCGGCATCAAAGTTTTTGATCCAATGGAAAAAGATATGCCGGATTTGGGATTGGTGTTGTTGGAGGATTTGGAAACAGGAAAGAAAAAATATGTCGATACTTCCAATAAACAAATAAGGAGAGTGCATAATGCGACCTTTTTGAAAAGAGATGATTATTTTAAAAAATCTTTTCAGCAAGCGGGAGCAGGTGTCATTAGAATATCGACGCAAGAATCGTATATTAAAAAGTTGTTGCAGTATTTTAAACAAAGAAGCTAAATCTTGAATTGTGAATTATAAATTGTGAATTATAAATTGTGAATTGTTAATGCTTAATTGTTAATGGTTAATGAAATTTTTTACAGTGTTCGGATGTCGATTTGATAATTTAAAATTGAAAAGTGTTAGTTCTTGATTTGGAAAAATTGAGTGGAAAAAATTTAATTTAAACATAAAAAAATTGTTGGAGATGAAGTTTGATTATAAATATTTGATAATTTTAATTCTAAATTTATTTGTTTGGGGAACAAATGCACAAGACTTACCAAAAGTTGAAGCACAAGTTGATACCACTCAAATTCGTATAGGTGAACAAATCCGTTTGAAATTGCGTGTAAAGACGGATACATTGAGTTTTGCCGATTTTCCCGAAATGGAAAATTTGGGAGATTTTGAAGTGGTAAAAAGTTCAAAAGTCGATACTTTGCAAGCAAAACCTGTTAGAGAATTGCAAAAAGAATATTTTTTGACAAAATGGGATAGCGGACAATATGTTCTACCGTCTGTCAGATTGTCGGTTAATGATAGCGTGCTGCAAACCGATAGTATTCCCAATATAAAAGTTTTAGGAGTGAAGGTGGATACCGTAGCACAACCGGCTTATGGTTTTAAAAATATTATTGATGTTGAAGGTAAAGATGCATCGGGCGAAAAGGCTGCCAAAGGAAATTATTGGTGGTTACTACCGATTTTATTGATATTGGGAGCTTTGTCTTATTATTTTTATCGTAAACGAAAAGAAGTCAAATCTTTGGCTAAAAAATTATCACCTTACGAACAAGCGCTTAATCAGTGGAAAAAATTAGACAATGAAAAACTGTGGTTGAAAGACAAAACCGATGTTCATTATTTGGAATTGAGCTTGTTGTTGAAAAATTTTATTGAAAATGAATTGCATTTGTCTGCCAAGGAGAAAATTTCGTCGGAACTTTTGCAAGACTTAAAAAAATACCGCTTTGAAGACGGCTCGTATATTCATCCCGATTTGTTGCAGCGAATGGCGGTTATGCTTAAACGTGCGGATTTGGCAAAATATGCAAAATCGCAACCGGATGCAACGGAAATAGATTTGGATATGCAAACGATAAAAGATTTTATAGATAGCACGCACGAAGTGGTTCAACGTATTGCCGACGAAAAAGCACAATTGGAAGCAGAAAAACTTGCGGCAAAAAAACGCAAAAGACGTCTTGCTTACTATACTATCGGGAGTATTGCTGCGCTTATTATTTTGTTGGGCGGAGTGTCCTATTATTTCTTGAATAAATACGGAATTTTGCAGCAGGTTAAACAAAATATTCAATCGCCCGAATGGTTGTATAACGAATATGGTGCAAATCCTGCCGTGGGTATGACAACGCCACATATTTTGCATCCGGTGGATTTTATGAATAAATTGAGTGATAAAGAAAAATCCCAAATGAAAAAAATAATGGATGAAATGTCGGTATATGCGGATGAAAATTTTATCAAGGGCTATGGAATTATTGAAATGAATATGGATTTTAAATCCTTAGGAAATGCACAAGGTAAAGGTGGATTGAATACCAAGCAAATGAATAGTTATATGATGAATATGATTATGCAATTTTTGAAAGCCGAAGATGTGCAAATGAACAAAGACGAATTGGCAGAAGGTGGCGAACGTTATTACGGAAGTATGAAAATAAATATCCCAAAATTGAATGTAAAACGAGAAATGGAATTTGACAGTCGTTTTTATAATGGAAATAATTATATAAGAATGATTTATGGTGTGCATACCAAAGGAAATAAAGAAAATAAAGAATTGATAGATAGAGTGTTAAGTTCAATTGAATTGATAAAAGATTAAACAGATGAAAGGAATTTTTGAACATTTTGAATTTTTAAATCCGTATTATTTGATATTACTGGGAATAGTTCCGGTATTGGCGGTTTGGATTTATATCAATCGTTATAACCAAAATGCCAAAATGTTATATTCCAATGTAGCGGATTTTGGAGGATTTAAAACGATAAAAAATAAAATCTTGCCTTTGTTGAGTTTGGCGGTTTTATTGGCAATCAGTGCAAGTATTATCGGATTGGCTCGTCCGCGTTCGGTAAGTGTAACGGCAAAGACCAAGAAAACCAAAGGTATTGATATTATGCTTGCCATTGATGTATCGGCAAGTATGTTGGCAAGGGATTTGAAGCCCAATCGGTTGGAAGCTTTGAAAAAAACTGCAATCAATTTTATCAAAAGACGACCCAACGACCGTTTTGGGGTGGTATTATACGCAGGTGAAGCTTTTACGCAAGTGCCCATAACTTCCGATCACAGAATTGTAATGCAAGCCGTTCGGAAAATAAATTTTAATCAACTTTTCAATACTTTGGATCAAGGAACGGCAATAGGAATGGGGTTGGCAACCGCTATCAACCGTTTGAAAGATAGCAAAGCCAAGAGCAAAGTGGTCATTTTGATGACCGACGGGGTGAACAATACCGGTGAAATTGATCCGCTTACGGCTTTGGAATTGGCCAAGCAATTCGGGATAAAAGTTTATACCATCGGTATCGGAACAAACGGTTATGCTCCGACACCTGTGGCTTTGGATAGTAGAGGCGGATTTATCTACCGTAATGCAAAAGTGGAAATTGATGAAAAACTTTTACAAAAAATTGCCGATGAAACCGGAGGAAAATATTTCCGGGCAACGGATAATTATGAGTTGAACAAGATTTATAAATCAATCGATAAATTGGAAAAAACCGAAATCAAAGAGACCAAATATTATAATTATAAAGAACTATATCGTCCTTGGGTTTTGGCTTCGGTATTGTTGATGTTTATCGTTGGGTTATTGCGCTATACTTGGTTAAAGAGTTTTATTTAAAAGAAAAGAATTATGTATCAGATAGAAGAACCGAAATATTTAATGCTTTTGCTCATTATACCTATATTATGGTTAGCATATTTTTATATGCGA
>JALSPZ010000091.1 GCA_026985675.1 Flavobacteriales bacterium | reverse complement strand
ACTCATCAATATAATGGCTTGATAATTCCAACTAAAAACACAATCGAACTTCAAAAAGCAATGGAAAAAATTCTTACCGATAAAGGACTTTATATTCAAATGAAAAAAAATGCTCGTCCTGAAATTATAGATAAATACAGACAAGAAGTGGTGTGGGAAGCTTTGTTGGAGGAATATAGGCGGTTGTTGGAGGAGAGCGGGTTAAACTAGAATAGACACACCCCCAGCCCCTCTCGTAGAGGGGAGCTTGGCATTCCGTTAAATAGAAAAGGAAATTTTTGTAGAGTTTTGCTTTAAAGTAGTGATTTAGTTTTAGTTTTTACAGAACGTTGTTTATTAACGTATTTAGTTCCCATCTATGAGAGGGGTTAGGGGTGTGTCCGTTCAATACAACGAAATATAACTTAAAAAACAGTCATAATGAATGCTACATCAATAAAACAAAACAAACACTAATTTGCTTTATCTAAACAGCAACTTTTTACCGGACACTTATGATTTAATTTTCAAATTATTAAATCGGTTTTTTGTCTAAAAAAACACTATTTTTGCAATATGCTCTATCGTAAATATTTAAAACGTTTGATGGATTTTGTGCTGGGAATTATCGGCGCCATAGGAGCTTTGCCCATATTGATTCCTTCTGCCGTATTATTGGCTATTGCCAACAGAGGAACTCCGTTTTTTCTACAAAAAAGACCCGGAAAAAACGGCAAAATATTTACGATTGTCAAGTTTAAAACAATGAACGATAATAAGGACGAAAATGGCAATCTGTTACCGGATGATAAACGTTTAACCACTATTGGAAAAATTATTCGCAAAACATCCATTGACGAAATTCCACAACTTTGGAATGTATTGAAAGGTGATATGTCCTTGGTAGGTCCTCGTCCGCTACTACCGGAATATTTGGAGTTATACAACGATTTTCAAAAACGCCGCCACGAAGTAAGACCCGGAATCACCGGTTGGGCACAGGTAAACGGACGAAATGCCATCAGTTGGCAACAAAAATTTGAACACGATGTCTGGTATGTCGATCATTTGAGTTTTATGCTGGATGTCAAAATATTATTATTAACCGTAAAAAAAGTATTTAAATCCGAAGGAATTGCCGCTGACGGTATGGCAACCATCGGACGTTTTAAAGGAAATGAAACATAAAAAAGAATTAAAATTTTTAATAGATAGGAGTAATAAGATTTATAAAGATTATTATTCTAAAAAACCAATTTTTTTGTATGCAAAACAATTAAAAGTTTGTAATAAAAAAATTATTGATTTTTTATATACAAAAGGATATTTATTTGATGATATTGAATCCATTAATATTCTTCTGAATCATTTTGAAATTTGGCTTTTTCAGTTTAATGAATTTGAAACAAAAAAAACTAAACTAAATGAAAAATTTGTTTTTCAAAAGATTAAAGAATCAATACCTTACCCTAAAAATGAAATAAATAAATTATTATTATGAATTATGTGTTTGCTGGAAATAGAGATATTTCAACTTGGATTTTAGAATTCCTAATAGATAAAGGATACAAACCAAGCGCTTTGTTAATTACAAATAAAAATAATGAACATTCTAAAAAATTAATAGAATTATCAGGATTAGATGAAAAAAAAATTTTCTGTGGGTCTCCTCGAAAAAATAATAATATATTAACTGTCATTAATGAAATTAATCCTGATTATATATTCGGAATTCATTACCCTTATATCATTGATAAAGAATTAATCAATGCCCCAAAAAAAGCATTTTTAAATTTACATCCGTCATATCTACCATTCAACAGAGGTTGGCATACTCCCTCTTGGTCTATTTTAGAGCAAACGCCTATTGGCGCAACATTACATGAAATGAGTGAAAAATTAGATTGTGGTGATATAATACATAGAAAAAAAATACAAATAGATGTTAAAGATACAGCACACTCATTGTATTTAAAACTTAAAAAGTTAGAATTTGAAGTTTTTAAAGAAGCATTTAGCAGTATTCTAAATTATAATTATAAAAAAATAAAACAAAATTGTCAGAAAGGGAGTTCTCATAAGAAAAAAGATTTATTTTCTGATAAAATTTCTCGACTTGATTTAAATAAATACTATAAACTTGATGATTTATTAAGAGTTTTAAGAGCCCTAACAACTAATGATATTAGGGAAGCTGCTTATTTTATAGAAAATAATAAAAAATACAGAATACAAGTAAAAATAATTGAAGAAGAAATACAGGAATAAAATTTAATTTTACTTTTTAAATATAAATGAATTCAATATAAAAATTGGCAAATGGGCAACCATCGGAGCAGGAGCTGTGATTATCAAAGATGTTCCCGATGGAGTTACGGTAGTAGGAAATCCGGGTAGGATTTTGGAAAAATAATGTTATCTTTAAAAAAATTAAAAAATGAATAGACAAAAAATATGGCTTTCATCTCCACATATGGGAGGAACCGAACAAAAATACGTGCAAGAAGCTTTTGATACCAATTGGGTCGCTCCGTTGGGACCCAACGTAAATGGCTTTGAAAATGACTTAAAAAAATATTTAGGCAATAAAAATGAAGTAGCCGCATTATCGGCAGGAACAGGAGCTTTGCATCTGGCATTGATATTGGCAGGAGTAAAACGAGACGATACCGTAATCTGTCAATCTTTTACCTTTGCCGCCTCCGCTAATCCCATTACCTACCTTTCCGCACGTCCTGTTTTTGTGGACAGCGAAAAAGACACCTGGAATATGGATCCGGAGTTGCTGGAAACCGCCATTATTGCCGAAACCAAAAAAGGCAAAAAACCCAAAGCCATCGTAGTGGTGCATCTGTATGGGATGCCTGCAAAAATGGATGAAATCAGTGCGATTGCTCAAAAATATGATATTCCCGTGATTGAAGATGCCGCCGAAGCTTTGGGTAGCGCTTACAAAGGTCATAAGTGCGGAACACTGGGCGATTACGGTATTTTGTCTTTTAACGGTAATAAAATCATCACAACTTCGGGAGGCGGAGCTTTGGTTACCCAAACAATTGAGGACAAGCAAAAAGCGGTTTTTCTGGCAACCCAAGCCAGAGACGATGCGCCGCATTATCAACATTCGCAGATTGGGTATAACTATCGTATGAGTAATATTGTCGCTGGTATCGGGCGTGGACAAATGGAAGTTTTGGACGATAGAGTAAAAGCTCGCCGTGCCAATTTTGATTTTTACCAAAAAGAATTGGGCGGATGGGGATTTGAATTTCTGCCGGAACCCGAAAATGTCTTTGCCAATCGCTGGCTAACGACTATTTTAACGGATGCTTACGAAACTCGCGAAAAAATCCGCTTGGCATTGGCAAAAGAAAATATCGAAAGTCGTCCGCTGTGGAAACCCATGCACTTGCAACCGGTTTTTTCAAACGAAATCGCCTATACCAACGGCATTTCGGAAGATTTGTTCAATCGCGGACTTTGCTTGCCCAGCGGTAGTAATTTGACAGATGCGGATAGGGAGCGGATTGTAAAGGTTTTTAGCACTTTGTTTGGAAAATATTTTATTTAGCGATTTTTTATAAATACATTTATAATTTTTACTATATTTGCAAATAGTTATAAATATAATTATAATTTTTTATGAATATCCCCAAAGACATATTGGTTCGAGAATACTATATTGATAAGATTAAACCCTTTATCAACAAAGGATTAATCAAGGTGATAACCGGACAAAGACGAGTGGGTAAAAGTTATTTATTGTATCAAATTAT
>JALSPZ010000090.1 GCA_026985675.1 Flavobacteriales bacterium | reverse complement strand
CCAATATATTTAGTATTACCTATTTGTAAACCTATTTCATATTGTTGAGCATTTAATAAAATCAAACCCATGAAAAATATTAAAAAAAATAAGCCTCTTTTAAACATAAAAACGTTTATCATCTTTTATAAGATTTGCAAATATAGCTATTTATAATAAATTTATTAACGCTGATTGGGCTATTTTTATTGGATATGTGCCTTTTTATGTAATTTATATTTATATTTATCCCGTGAAAAAAATATTTTTACTCTGGATTTTTCCTTTTTTTATATGGGCGCAAAGTCCTGTTGATACTTTAACTTCATCAAAGATTACATTGGTTTTCGGTGGAGATATCATGTGTCATGGACCCCAGATACGGGCAGCTTACAATGACAGTTTGAATACTTATGATTTCCATGAGAACTATGTTTTTTTGCATAATATTTTTTCCCATGCGGACTTTACAATTCTTAATTTGGAAACAACCATAGGTTTGAAGCCTTATTCGGGATATCCGCAATTTTCAGCTCCGCCGGAACTTTTAACTGCTGCCAAGTCAGCGGGAATAAATGTTTTGATGACAGCTAATAATCATTCTTGTGATAAGGGAAGAAAGGGGATTGTATCCACTTTGAATTTTTTGGATAATTTGGAACTTAAACATACCGGAACTTTTCGTAATAAAAAAGAAGCGGACAGTTTAGTGCCTTTGATTTTGGAAAAAAACGGCATCAAAATAGCCCTCGTAAATTATACTTACGGCACCAACGGAATTCCCATTCCCTATCCTACAAGAGTGAATTTGATTGACACCTTAAAAATAAAAAAAGATTTAGCCCGAGCAAAAGTTTTAAATCCGGATATAATTATCGCTTTTTTGCATTGGGGAATACAATACAAAAATTATCCTTCAAAGAAACAAAAGCAATTGGCTGATTTTTTGCATAAAAATGGGGTTAAAATTGTCATCGGTTCTCATCCGCACGTGATACAACCTATTGAGCTGCAGCGTGATTCGTTAAACGAAACATCAAAACTTACGGTTTTTTCGTTGGGAAATTTTATAAGCAATCAAAGAAAATTTCCAAGGGATGGAAGTATATTGGTTAAATTTTCAATCGAAAAATTATCCGATAGAAAAATTACTATTGACAATTTTGAAACCATTCCGCTTTGGGTTTATAAATTTTTTGATAAGAACAAAGCTCATTATTTGATTTTGCCCGTCAAAGATTTTATCTTACAACCTGATTTTTTTGAACAAAACACTGATTATCAAAAAATGATGAAATTTTATAAACATTATCAATCCTTTAAGTTTGACAAATTGTAATGCTATGGAAAATATATCTAAAATTCTAATTGCCATCGGGATATTATTTGTGATTTTAGGAATTTTCACTTGGCTTTTTGGCGGATTGTTTTCTTGGTTCGGAAAACTTCCGGGAGACATTCGGATTCAAGGGGAAAATTATTTTATTTATGCTCCGATTGTCAGTTTGTTGGTCATCAGTTTAATTATAAATTTAGCCATTTACATCTTTAATCATTGGATAAAATAATTTCTTATGTCGCGCTCAGGTTATTTTACAATTGTTCCTATTTTTTTACCGTCAATAATTTTGGATAAATTGCCTTTTGTGTTCATATCGAAAACTATAATGGGCAGTTTATTTTCTTTACTCAATGCAAATGCAGTGGCATCCATAACTTTCAGTTCTTTTTGAAGGGCTTCATCAAAAGAGAGTTCATTATATTTTGTGGCATCGGAAAATTTTTCGGGGTCTTTGTCATAAATACCATCTACACGAGTTCCTTTTAGAATGGCATCGGCTTTGATTTCCAAAGCACGTAAAACGGCACCCGTGTCGGTAGTAAAAAACGGGTTGCCGGTGCCACCGGCAAATATTACTATTTTCTTTTCTTTTAATAATTGTTTAGCTTTGAGCGGATTGACTTCGTTGGCAATTTTTTCAATTTTAATGCCACTAAGAATTTCAGCGGGAATTCCGTTTTTTATCATTACACTTTGCAAAGCCATAGCATTGATAACGGTAGCCAACATTCCCATAAAATCGCCTTGTGTTCTGTCCATTTGCTTTCCCGCTTCGGACAATCCTCTGAAAATATTTCCACCTCCGATTACCAAACCTATTTCAATGCCTTTCTCATATACAGGACGTATTTCTTCGACAAATTCTTTTACTTTGTCGGGGTCAATGCCGTAGGATTTATTTCCCATTAGGGATTCTCCGCTTAATTTGAGTAAAATTCTATTAAACTTCATTTATTTTTTTTATAAAGCTAAATTACAAAAATTTATAACATCCCAAAAACTTCTATTGATACCTTTGGTTGGTATAAAAAAATAAATTTATTGATTTATAAAAAAATTTTGTAAACGAAATAGAATTCAATTTTTCCGAGTTAATATGGATTTCTTGTATACTCATGTTTATTAGCGTCAGTATTGCAACAAGCAATGCCGATGCTTTAATTTTAATTATAAGTGCATTTCGATACAGCGAACTCGCTTGCTCCTTTGCCACTCGATGTAACATCTAGATACAATTTTTCTTGCTCACTCGAAAAATCACTCGATGTGACTTCTCGACACATTTCATTTCCTGCGTCAATGGAATACTCGAAATGACAATGCGTTGTGAAATAACGCAAGTAGGTTCGAGTAGAAAATAAGACAAAAGGAGCATTTTTGTATTGAGTGCTTTGTATCTAGAACTTTATATATAAAATTAAATCTTACCAGAGTTTGTAGCAATTATAATAGGATAGTTTGTTATAAATAGTTTGTTATAATTCGTTGAAGGAAGTAAATATAAAAATTTGATGTAAATTTGTTTATAAATTTTTATAATATGAGAAATTTTTTTATTGTTTTGTTTCTTTTGATTTTTAGATTCTCTTTTTCACAATTCGAAAAAGCGAATGATACGTTGCATAGACCTGATACGCATTATCTGGAAGATCAATTATATTTTGGGGTTTCCTATATTATTTTAAAGAATTTACCCGAAAATTTGTTGCAAAACGGTTTTTCCAATCAAATAAAATTCGGGTTTATCAGAGATATTCCACTGAATGAAAAACGTAATTTCGGATTAGGTATAGGCTTGGGATATAGTCGTGATGTTTATTATCATAATTTAAGAATAAGTGTAAATGAAGAGGATGGAAGTATGCAATACCGGATATTAACGGGGGAAAATTATCGCACAAATTCATTTGCTGTAAAGAAAATAGATTTTCCCGTTGAAATTCGCTTACGGGGAAGCACTCCTGAAAAATTTAAGTTTTGGCGATTGTATGCCGGTATAATTATTCATTATAATTTTAATGCTGAGTCCGAGTTCACATCTTCAATGGTTGATGTGGTATATAAGAAATTGGATTTAATGAATAAATGGACTTATGGTTTAAATATTTCCGCTGGTTATGGGATTTGGAATTTTAATTTTTATTATGGATTATCCGATATTATCAAAAAGGGAATTTTGTTTGATGGGAAAGAACTCAATATGAAAACTATGAATTTGGGAGTAGTTTATTATTTTTTGTAATTTTGTCGATATAAAAAGAATTGATATGGGACAAACAAAAATTGTATGGAAAAGGGGAATGCGTTTTGATGCTTTTTCTCCGGGGAAAAAAGAACCGATTCCGATTGAAGCGGAAGAAAAATTTGGAGGTAAAGGTGAGGGATACCAGCCCAAGCCTTTTATGTTAGTTGCGTTGGCAGGTTGCACGGGTTTGGAT
>JALSPZ010000089.1 GCA_026985675.1 Flavobacteriales bacterium | reverse complement strand
TTTCATCATTTTTATCGGGTCGGGGGAATTTCCAAGAGATTTACTCATTTTTCGTCCGAGTTTATCCCGCACAATTCCCGTAAGATATACATTTTCAAAAGGTTTTTCTCCGGCAAATTCATATCCTGCCATAATCATTCGAGCCACCCAGAAAAACAATATTTCGGGAGCGGTTACCAAATCATTGGTCGGATAATAATATTTAAAATCGGGATTATCGGGATTGCGTATGCCGTCAAAAACACTCATCGGCCAAAGCCAAGACGAAAACCAAGTATCCAAAGCATCTTCATCTTGATGTAAATCGGATAGGGTCAAATTGGGATTACCGGATTTTTGTTTGGCTAAATCCAGTGCTTTTTCGATATTTTCGGCTACGACAAAATCATCATCGCCTTCACCGAAATAGTAAGCGGGAATACGATGTCCCCACCATAATTGACGCGAAATATTCCAATCGCGTACATTTTCCATCCAATGAAAATAGGTGTTTTCAAATTTTTTGGGAATGAGTTTTACTTCTTGATTTCTTACGGCATCAATGGCAGGTTTTGCCAATTCTTTCATTTTCAAAAACCATTGGCGGGAAATTCGCGGTTCTATTACGGCATTTGTTCGTTCGCTCCTACCGACTCTGTGCATATGCGGTTCAACTTTATCCAGAAATCCTTTTTCACGTAATTCCTCTACAATTTCTTTTTTAACCACATCACGGTCTTTTCCTTGATAATGCAGTCCGTATTCATTTAAAGTAGCGTCTTCATTAAAAATATTGATAACTTCCAAATTGTGTCTTTCTCCGATTTCCTTATCATTGATTGCATGTGCAGGCGTAATTTTTAAAGTTCCGGCTCCAAATTCCGGATCAACATAATCGTCGGCTATGATTGGAATTTCTCTGTTTACAATTGGAACAACTGCCTTTTTACCAATGAATTTTGCATACTTTTGATTTTCAGGGCTAACGGCAATGGCAGTATCTCCAAAAATGGTTTCGGGTCGGGTAGTTGCAATTTGGATAAATTCGTCTTCTTCTCCGACAATAGGATAATTGATATAATACAAATGTCCTTGTTCGTCGTTATAAATGACTTCTTCGTCTGACAAGGTGGTTTTGGCTTCAGGGTCCCAATTGACCATCCGGTATCCGCGATATATTTTTCCTTTGTTGTATAACTCAACAAAAACTTTGATAACACTTTCATACATATCCTCATCCAAAGTAAATTTGGTTCGGTCCCAATCGCACGAAGCACCTAATTTTTTGAGTTGTTCCAAGATAATTCCACCGTGTTTATGTGTCCAGTCCCAAGCGTGTTTTAAAAATTCATCTCGGGTCAAATCGTCTTTTTTAACTCCTTCGGATTTGAGTTTTGCTACGACTTTTGCTTCGGTTGCAATGGAAGCATGGTCGGTTCCGGGCACCCAACAAGCGTTATAACCTTTCATCCGCATACGACGGATCAATACATCTTGCAGGGTATTATTCAACATATGTCCCATATGCAAAACTCCTGTAACATTAGGAGGAGGAATAACAATCGTATAAGGTTTTCTCTCGTCGGGTTCCGAATGAAAATAACGGTTTTTCATCCAATAATCATACCATTTATCTTCTACATTTGCAGGATTATATTTCTTGGGAATACTCATATTATATAAAAATTTTATCTTTATTTTTTTACCAAATTATCAGCATATGCCGAATTGCAAATTTAAGTTTTTTTTGCGTATGCTCATCAGTAATATTTTTGGCATATTTTTTGAGATATTTTTTTAGAATTGAATTTTTTTAGAATTGAAAAAAGTTCTTAAAAAAAATTAATTAATGTAAAATTGAACGGTTAATTAAAATTTTAAAGAATTTTTTTCGTTTTGTATATAAAAATGATATAAATTTGAATTAAAATTAAAATTGAAAGTTATGAAAAAATTATTACTCCTACTATTAATTTTTGTTGGTTTTAGTGGTTTTTCACAAGAAAAAAAAGCAAAAATTGAATTTAAACAAGTAGAGATCGACTATGGAACCATAGACAAGAATTCCGACGGTACACGTGTTTTTGAGTTTACCAACACCGGAGATGCTCCCTTGATTATTGAAAGGGTAAAATCTTCTTGTGGTTGCACAGTTCCCAGTAAACCCACTCAACCTATTTTGCCTGGAAAATCTGACAAAATAGTTGTAAAATACAATACACACAGAGTAGGACCGTTTAGAAAAACCATTACGGTTTACAGCAATGCTCAAAATAATGTGGTAATACTAAAAATCAAAGGAAAAGTTGTTGATCCCAATGCAGTTGATTTAAAACGTAAAGTTAAAAGCCCGGTGATTAAATAATAGGTTAATAATATTTTTTAAATAAAAAGAGAGTTGTTCGTTTGAATAGCTCTTTTTTTATTATTTAAGGTTTTTACATTCCCGAGTTATCCGGGCATTAATCGCATTCTTGCTTATTGGCATCGGTATCGCTGCAAGTGACACCGACGCTTTATCAATATAAGCATCTCGATACAATTTTTCTCGCTCACTCGAAAAATCACTCAACGTGACTTCTCGACACATTCCATTTCCTGCGTCAATGGAATACTCGAAGTGACAATACATTATAAAACAACCTAATGTCAGTTCGAGTGAAAATGCGAAGTATGAGCATTTTTGTATCGAGAACCTTGTCCGTTCGCGTTATTATACAATCATGGGAAACACCAAAGTTTCAGGATATCGTAAAAGGTTTATAATTCACTTTATTAGGCAAATGAATATTTTTATCAACCCTGCCCTACCTAAATAACGTGAGTTCGACATAATAAAATATTTTTATTTTTTTATAAAATATTTAGGACTGAATTGTATTTTTATTATCGTTTGGTTTTTACTATTTGAAATTTCTTTTTCAATTTTAGGAATTGTTTTTCAAAAATTTCAAATGAAACAACTGACACAAATAATGTAAGCAAGATATCCAAAAGCAATTTTATGGCATAATGTGTTTGCAGCCAGTGAATTTTTGCCAGTTCATCAATAATAATGGCATTATATAAATATATTCCGTATGAGATTTTGCCCAAATAGTTCAATAGACGATTTTTTTTCAAAAAATCAAGATCAGGATTTTGGTTAAATACAAAAAATATCAATAATATCAATAGCGGAACAGTAAATAGATATTTTTTTACACTGGCATTGTAAATGCTAGTATAATCCTTTGTATCCACCAAGGTTAATAAAAGTATAAAAGCAAACAATATCAAAATATATAATATTACAGGAGACTTAAAATGCAATGGGTTTTTATAATGATACAAAGCCAATAATCCTCCTATTGCCAATAAATCCATTTGACTGAAAGTATGCATATAAATCGTCATCCAATTGTCGGGTATATTTTGTGTAGCGTATATACGATACCCAAAAGCAAACAAGATTATTGCAATAAATAAATATTTTAAATATTTTACGGGAATAACCATTATTAAAAATGGTATTATCAAATAAAAATGTTCTTCAATACTTACCGACCACAGTGGGTTTAAACCGGAAAGCGTCCAAGCGTTTCTGGATATCATCCAAAAATTGCCTCTAAAAGTTAAGAACTTATTCCAATCCACCACATCATGGGAAGTTTGAAGAAATAAATAAGAGATTAAAATAATCAGATAATATAAAGGAAAAATTCGTAAGAATCTACGGATATAAAAGTTTTTAAGATTTATTGTTCCCGTATTTTCTTTTTCAACTAACAATAGATATATAATCAAAAAACCACTTAAAATAAAGAAAAAATCCACCGCTATTGGTAAATTGTGCAAAAACATTTTAAAAGGTGTGTCAAACTTATAATGATACCATTGCGCACTATGAAAAATTAAAACTGCAAAAGCAGCTAAAAATCGCAAAGTATCCAAACCTTCAAAATATACTTTCTTTGACATTTATTATATTAGCTTATAATCCAAAAATACATAAAACAAATAAATTGTATTGTAAGAAAAATTACATTAACGTGAATTCGATAAAAGAATCGAAGCAAAAATTCAATAAATAATCTATAATAGATAAAGACATATTTTCTTATGTCGAACTCAAGTTACATTATATTCACACCAAACAAAAAAGCGCCGTAATACGACGCTTAAATTTTATAAATTAATAATGATTAACTAAACATTATATCATAAATGCGGGACATTTCCATTTTTAATTTATCAATATTGATATGACGAGCATGACGAATAGTTTCTTTACCGTCAAAATATACCAAAACGGTAGGTATCACAAAAACATTAAAAAAACCTCTTGCTTCGGGGAGCAATTGGACATTTACTTCCAAGAATTTTACTTCCGGATAATTCTCTTCCAACATTTTTTGGAGCTTGGGCGATAAAGCATCGCCTACATTACAAGACTCGTCAGAGAAAAAAACCATAACTGCCGGGTTTTCTTTCAAGAAAACATTGACATCATCCAAAGTTTGCGCAAATGTGTAACTCATTTTTGTTTAAAATTTAAATCGCAAATATATGATTTTTTGTTAAATGTAACAATCGGTTGCAAATTTAAAATCAATTCTCAAATAAACCGCTATTGTTACATATTTCAGTAAAAATTTCCAAGGATATTTTATGCCCGGTATCAAATTCCTTAATAGCAAAATTTGAATTATAGTCATTTAAAATTTTTCGAGTAGTGTAAGGCGGAATGACATCATCATAAATCCCCAAACCGATGAAATGTTTTGTTTGAGTAGCCAATTGTCTTATATCTGGTCTTACAACCATAGTCATAATAAGAGCCGGATTTAATAAAACCGTAGGAATATTATAGTAATTTCCCAAGTGAAAAGCCATAAATCCGCCCATACTTGAAGCCACAATCACATCAAAACGATGTTTATTAACCAATTTGTCCAACCATTTATAATCTTCCGGTATATTCTTATATTTCATCAAAGGGTGATAAACTTTTCCAAATTGTGATAACCATTCTGTTCGCGGATTGATATTGGTGCTGTTATAACCGTGTAAGTATAAAATTTTCATAGATTCAGTTTGTTCAATATTTTAGCAGTTGCACCCAAATTTGTTTCGACATATTGTTTGACTATTCTTCCCCGCTGCTTTCTTATTTTTTCATCGGTAGCTAATAATTTCATTTCCTCTTCAAAACCGGTTTTGCCTTTTATTACAACTAAACCTCCTGCTTTTTCCAAATCCACAGCTTCTTTAAATTTATAAATTTTGGGACCGGTTAAAATCGGGTTTCCAAATACTGCCGGTTCTTGAATGTTGTGAATGCTTTTACCAAAACCTCCTCCTATATAAACCCAATCGGAAAAACGATAAACTTTATTAAGCAAACCAATGGTGTTTAATATTAAAATATTATATTTTTTCAGATCGGTATTCGGTGTAATTTCCGAATAAAGTATGTAATTTTTTAAACCTTTACTCAACAAATTTTTTATATGTTTTCGGGATATATTATGTGGAGCAATTACCGTTTTAAAATCCGGTGTAGTATTATTTAAATAATCCGCTATTAATTCTTCTCCGGTCTGCCAAGTGCTTCCAGCTACGAATAATAATTTATCATCTTTAAAATTTTGGATAAAATCCGGTTTTACCATTGGCGTTTGAACAATTTGATATACCCTGTCAAAACGTGTATCCCCCGTTACACTAACATTTTTAAAACCTTGATTTTGTAGTATTTTTTTAGAATTTTCATCTTGAACAAAAAAATGCGTAAAAGCTTTCAATGTATTTTTTAGCCAAATATTATAAGGTTTAAAAAATTGGTGATGAGCGGTAAAAATTCCGGAAATTAGATAAGTTTTGATTTGTCTTTTTTTCAATTCGGATAAATAGTTCGGCCATAAATCATATTTTACAAAAAATACGTAAGTGGGATTTATAATATCCAAAAATCTTTTTACATTTTTTCGGGTATCCCAAGCTAAATATAGGATACAATCTGCCGGATTTTTTTTATTTTTTACTATTTCATACCCCGAAGGAGAAAAAAAACTTAAAACTATTTGATATTTATTTTTTTCTTTTATAGCTTCCAATAGCGGAAGTGCTTGTTCATATTCTCCCAAAGAAGAAACGTGAAACCATATTATCGGACGGTTAAAATGACAATTTTGTAATTGTTTCCAGATATTTTTTTGACCTTTGACAAATAGTTTTATCTTATTTCCAAAAAAATTTCCGAAAAGCATCAAAAACTTTTCGGAAATTTGCATCAAAATATTATAAAAAAACTTCATTTAAGGAAGTTATTTAATTTAACATCAAAGGCATAATCAACATTAAGATTTTTTCTCCTTCTTCCAAACCATCTTCGGGATAAATCAATGCTGCACGGCTAGGAATAGACATGTGTATGGATACTTCGTCAGAGTCTAAATTGGATAACATTTCTATCAAAAATTTAGAATTGAAACCCATTTCCATATCTTCGCCGTTATAATTGGAAGCTAAACGTTCTTCGGCTTTATTGGAAAATTCTTTATCTTCGGCAGACACTTTTAATTCGGAACCGGTCATAGTAAAACGTATTAAATGTGTTGCCTGATTGGCAAAAATTGCAATACGTTTAACCGCATCTAATAATTTTTGTCTATCTACTGTCAAAATATTAGGATTTTCAGCAGGAATTACCGCACGATAATTGGGATATTTCCCATTGATAAGCCTTGATAATAATTCCATATTTCCAAAACTAAATCGAGCATTTCTATCGTCGTATTCGATGGTTACATCAGTGTCAAAACCTCCCAAATAATTCTTTAAAATTTGTAAAGGTTTTTTAGGCATAATAAATTCGGTTTCCGTATCGGCTTTTAAATCGTTTCGTTCGTATTTTACCAATTTATGTGCATCCGTAGCAATAAAATTTAAGGTTTCCGGGGAAAATTCAAACAAAATTCCGGTTAAAGTAGGACGTAAATCATCATTTCCCGTAGCAAAAATAGTTTTACTGATGGCTTCAGCCAAAATACCCGAAGGCAAGTTTACCGATTGAGCTTCGTCCATTTCAACGGGTGTAGGATAATCTTCGGCGTCCAAATATGAAAAACTGTATTTTCCGTAATCATTGATAATTTCCATCTGATGTTTATCATCAAACATAAAAGTCAAAGGTTGGGTAGGTAAGGATTTTACCGTATCAAAAAGTAATTTTGCCGGTAAAAGAAAACTCGCCGTATCATCGGATTCCACTTCCAAATTGGCTGTCATAGTGGTTTCCAAATCCGATGCGGTTATTTTAAGATTTTTTCCATTGAGTTCAAATAGGAAATTATCCAAAACCGGAATGGTATTGTTATTATTGATAACTCCACGCAATACTTGCAGGTTTTTGATTAAATCATCGCTTGAAACTAAAAATTTCATAGAATATTTATTTTGAATAACAAAAATACAAAATATTTTTGATAATTTTTTTTCGGATAAATTTTATCAAATAAAGTTTTTATAACAATTCCGTTCTAAATATAAAAATTGATTTTTTTACTTTTTTCCATCGATGAACATTTCGACTTTGCTCAATGGTAACAAAAAATCTAGCCTGACGAAAACCTTGCAAAATTTATCGTCCTTGAAGCTAAAATGTATGAACTTGCTCTTGCTCATACTTCACAAGAGCTTCAAACAGCATACATTTTTTACGCTTCTTCGTCGTAAATTTTATGCAAGAACTTCGTATGGCGTTAGGCTTAATTCGTTTGCCTGTGATTTTAATCCTACAATACTAAAAAATAAACTTAACTTATTGCAAATCAAAAAATTACTTTAATCTAAAAAAAATATCTATGACGGGATTGTTTTTATAAAGAAAAATCAAAGTCTCAAATCACTTTTTTCTTTGGGAAATATAGCTTTTACATCATAAATAAATGATTTGTCTCGGGTAAAATCATTTAAATTCAATTGCTTAAACTCGTTGTGAGCAACCAAAGCCAAAATAGCATCATATTTATTTTCGGGAGATATATCGGTTTTTAAATCCAACCCATATTCTTGTTTTACTTCCTGCGGACTTGCCCAAGGGTCATAAACATCCACATTGAATTGAAAATCTTGTAATTCTCTAATGACGTCTATGGCTCTTGAATTTCGGATATCGGGACAATTTTCCTTAAAAGTAATTCCCAAGACCAAAACTTTGGCATTTTTTACGGGAATATCTTTTTTGAGCATCATTTTTACCGTTTCGTGAGCTACAAATTTTCCCATACTGTCATTCATTCTTCTACCGGCAAGTATTATTTCGGGATTGTAATCATATTCTTTGGCTTTGTGTGCCAAATAATAAGGATCAATCCCAATACAATGTCCCCCGACCAATCCGGGACGAAAAGGTAAAAAATTCCATTTGGTCCCTGCGGCTTCCAAAACTTCAATGGTATCAATATTCATCAAGCGGAATATTTTGGACAGTTCATTGACAAAAGCAATATTGATATCTCTTTGGGCATTTTCAATCACTTTTGCCGCTTCCGCTACTTTAATTGATGAAGCTCTGTATGTCCCCGCCGTAATAATATTTTTGTATAAGCGATCTATTTCTTCGGCTATTTCGGGAGTAGAACCGGAAGTAACTTTTTTGATTTTAGTTACCGTTCTTTCCTTATCTCCCTGGTTGATGCGTTCGGGGGAATATCCGGCAAAAAAATCTTTATTGAATTTCAAACCGGAATATTTTTCCAAAATCGGCACACAGTCTTCTTCGGTTGCCCCGGGATAAACCGTAGATTCATAGATTACGATATCTCCTTTTTTTAAAACTTTTCCAACGGTTTCGCTTGCTTTGTATAAAGGTGTTAAATCTGGTATTTTATGTTTATCAATGGGGGTAGGAACGGTTACTATATAAATTTGTGCATCTTTGATATCATCTATATTATCGGTAACATATAAACCTTTTTGATGAATATTTTCAACCAAAACATTTTGTAGTAAATCATCTTCCACTTCCAGGGTATCGTCAACTCCTGCTCTTAATCTGTTGATTCTTTCGGGATTTATGTCAAAACCGGTTACAGCATATTTTTCGGCAAAAGCTACGGCCAAGGGTAATCCAACATAACCCAAACCGATAATGGCTATTTTTTTGTTGCTCATAATTGATACATTTTTTCCCGTTGTTCTTTGATTTTTTTATCGGATAAATATTCATCAAACGTCATTAATTTATCCAAGGTTCCCTTGGGCGTAATCTCAATGATTCTATTGGCTACAGATTGAGCGAAAGCATGGTCACGGGTAGTAAAAATAACGGTTCCGGGGAAATTGATTAAAGCGTTATTCAATGCCTGAATAGACTCCAAATCCAAATGGTTTGTAGGTTCGTCCAACAACAATACATTGGCTTTTTCCATCATCATACGTGAGAGCATAGCCCTGACTTTTTCTCCTCCCGAAAGCACTTTTACGGATTTTAATGCTTCATCGCCGCTAAACAACATTTTTCCTAAAAATCCTCGTAAATAAACATCTTCTCGTTCTTCATCGGTTTTTGCAAATTGACGAAGCCAATCCACCAAAGAAATATCTTCTGTAAAATATTTTGAATTATCCGCGGGTAAATAAGCCTGTTTGGTCGTAACGCCCCAACGATACGAACCGGTATCAGGTTCCATATTTCCGGTTACAATTTCATAAAAAGCCGTAGTAGCACGCGAGTCTTTTGAAATCAAAGCAACTTTATCACCTTTGTTTAAATTGATATTTACACGAGCAAATAATAAATCCTCATCAATGGATTTAGAAAGGTTTTCGGTTTCAAAAATTTGGTCACCAGCTTCACGTTCGGGTTGAAAAATAATGCCGGGATAACGTCGGCTGGAAGGTTTTACATCATCAATATTGAGTTTTTCAATCATTTTTTTACGAGCGGTTGCTTGTTTTGATTTTGCTACATTGGCAGAAAATCGTCTGATGAAATCTTCCAATTCTTTTTTTCGTTCTTCCGCTTTCTTATTTTGTTGCGCTCTTTGTCTGGCTTTCAGCTGACTGGCATTATACCAAAACGAATAGTTTCCGGTATAAAAATTGAGTTTTCCATAATCTATATCTACGGTATGCGTGCTGACAGCATCCAAAAAGTGACGGTCGTGAGACACAACAATAACTGTATTTTCATAGTTAGCCAAAAAATCTTCGAGCCAAGCAATGGTTTCAAAATCCAAATCGTTGGTCGGCTCGTCCATAATCAATACATCGGGATTACCGAAAAGTGCTTGCGCCAACAATACTCTTACTTTCATTTTGGATTCCAAATCACCCATTTTCATATAGTGCATATCTTCGGGAACGCCTAAATTTGACAATAAAATAGCGGCATCACTTTCGGCATTCCACCCGTTCATTTCTTCAAATTTTTCTTGGAGTTCTCCCATTCTTTCCACTTCCTTATCCGAAGGGGCGGGATTGGCATATAGTTGGTCCAATTCTTTTTGAATGGCATATAAATCTTTATTTCCCATAATAACAGTATCCAGCACCGTATAATCATCAAAAGCATTATGATCCTGATTCAACACCGACATTCTTTTCCCGGGTTCCAAATGAACACTTCCAGTAGTAGGTTCTATTTCTCCCGATAAAACTTTTAAAAATGTGGATTTTCCGGCTCCATTTGCACCAATGATTCCATAGGTATTTCCTTTTTTAAATTGTGCATTGACTTCATCAAAAAGAACTCTTTTACCAAATTGTACCGATACATTGTTTACTGATAACATAAATACTATTAATTTTTTGCAAAAGTAATACTTTTCATTTTATTTAACGACAAAAAAACAGCTTGATAATCAATCAAGCCGTTTAAAATAAATTATAACTGAATTATTTGTTTTTATTCATCAATTCTTCAATTTCCTCAACAGTTATCGGGATGTTTTTCATTAAATTGATAGGTTCACCTTCTTCTTGGATGACATAATCATCTTCAATTCTTATCCCGATACCTTCTTCGGGAATATAGATTCCGGGTTCAACGGTAAATACCATTCCTGCTTTCATCGGTTCATAAAGTAATCCGTAATCGTGAGTATCCAATCCCATATGATGAGAAGTTCCGTGCATAAAATATTTTTTATAAGCCGGCCAAGCGGGATCTTCATTTTTGATATCTTCTTCGGTAAGTAATCCTAATTTTATCAATTCTTTTTCCATAATTCGCCCGACTTTTTCTTGATAATCTTTCCAGATAACCCCGGGTTTCAACATTTTAGCTGCCGCATCTTTTACGCGCAAAACGGCATTATAAACTTCTTTTTGTCTTTCAGTAAATTTTCCGTTGGCAGGCACGCAACGAGTCATATCCGACGACCAATTGCCATATTCGGCACCGACATCAATCAATATCAAATCACCGTCTTTGATTTCCGCATCGTTTTGTATATAATGCAAAACATTGGCATTGGGTCCCGAAGCAATAATAGGCGTATAAGCAAATCCACGTGAGCCTCTACGCAAAAATTCGTGGGCAAATTCGGCTTCCAATTCATACTCCTTCATTCCGGGACGAACTTTATCCAAAATTCTTCTGAAACCGGCTTCGGTAATATCACAAGCTCGTTGAATTTGTTGAATTTCTTCGGGTTCTTTTACCGAGCGTAAACGTTGTAAAATAGGATTGCTTCGCTCAAATTTATGTCCGGGAAACATTTGTTTGGCTTTTTTGATAAATCGGTCTTCACGGGTTTCCACTTCTGTCGCTGCCCTGTAATGTTCATTGGTGTTGATATAAATATGTTCATTTTGAAAAGCCAATTCTTTTAATTTACTTTCAAAATTAGGCAACCACTGAACATTTTGTATTCCGGTGAGTTCCCGTGCTTTTTCTTTGGTGAGTTTTTCTCCTTCCCAAACTTTTATATGATCATTGGTTTCTCTCAAAAATAGAATTTCTCTGTCTTCGGGATTAACGGCATCGGGAGCCAATAGCAAAATACTTTCTTCCTGATCCACACCTGTTAAATAAAAAATATCCCGATGCTGAGCAAAAGGCAAGGTGCTGTCGGCACTCACGGGATAAATATCATTGGAATTGAATATGGCAATGGATTTCGGCTTCATTTGAGCCATAAACTTGGCTCTGTTTCTTTTGTATAAACTTGCCGGTAAAGCTTGATATCGCATAATTTTATATTTTAAAGATTAAAACATAAAATTACGGATATTTTTTTAGAAAATATCTGACAAACCTATAATGTTTGTATATTTTTTTATTTTCTTTTCCGGGGTATTTTCGTCAATAGTAAAATATTCTTCCAATTCTTTTTCATCAAAATTAAAAAAACTCATATAATATTCCTTTAATGAATCGAAACCTTTATACTCTAAAAAACCCTCCAAATATTTTTCGGCTTGTTTTGGTCCTGTATGTTGTTCAATACCTTTTAAAATTTCATACAATTTTGAAATTTGCATTTTTAAATCTTCAATTGTCCCATTTAACTTTTTGGTAGGCAATGGTTTCCTTCGGGTTAAAAAAGCATCAAAAGAACCGTCTTTCTTATAAACCGGTTTATAATGAGTAAAAGCCCAAAAATAATCTCCATTTTTAGTTATGTGTTTTAGAACAGCTATTCCGTCTTCATAGTTCATAATTATCCCTCCAATCATATCGTGAATAATATCGGGCATATCCGGGTGACAAATGGTTTTAGGAGGTTTGGTAACAAAATCTAATAAATCATATCCCAAAATATCCAAAATGTATGAATTGGCATATTCAATATTGGTTTGTAAACCTATTTTAACATTAGCCGTCTTTCTAATATCCAGCTTTATCTCGTTTGACATATATTTTTTTTTGCAAATTTAACATAAAATTTTAAAAAAATAAAAAAAATGAGCACGAAAAATAACAATGTAACAATGATACCTCTATTATATCAGCTCAAAATATTTGCCTGAAAGACTGTTGATTATATTATTCAATTCCATTTGCAGCAGCAATTGTGCGATCTTGGAAACAGGCATTTGTAAATGTATCGACAAATCGTCTAATGAAGTTTTTCCGTTGTATTGCAGAAAATCAAATATTTTTTGTTCGTCATCGGACAAATCGACAAAAAGATTTAATTGTGGATTTTTGGGTTGTCGCACTTGAACATCCCAATTAAGAAATCTAACAATATCAGTAGCGGAAGTTATCAGTTGCGCTTGATTGTTCTTGATAAGATTATTACATCCTTTGCTATAAACATCGGAAATTCTACCGGGAACGGCAAATACATCACGGTTATAAGAATTGGCAATACCGGCAGTTACCAAAGCACCGCCTTTTTCTCCGGACTCAATTATGATAACTGCATCAGCCATACCCGCAACAATTCGGTTTCTTTTGAGAAAATTGTTTCTATCGACAATATCCGTATGCCAAAATTCGGTTATCAGACCGCCTTTTTGTAGCATTTTGTCGGCAATTTTTCGGTGAATAGCCGGATAAATTCGTTGAAATCCGTGTCCCAATACTCCAATGGTTTCCAAATCGTTTTCCAAAGCTGACAAATGAGCTTCTATATCCACGCCATAAGCCAATCCACTAACAATAATCGGATGATAAGCTTTGAGTCCTTCTACAATTTCTTTTACCATACGCCTACCATAAGCAGTAATATTTCGCGTCCCGACAATGCTTATAACTTTCCGGTTATTCACATTAAAATTTCCTTTACTAAAAAACAAGATAGGACCATCGGGCGCATGAAACAATTTTTTGGGATAATCTTGGTCAAAAATCGTGGTAATTTTGATTTGATTTTGTTCAATAAATTTCAATTCATCTTCCACTCTGTCAAACTCATCAAAATTTTTTAACTGACTAATCATATATGTGCCAATATCAGGCACGTTTATTGCATTACGTTTGGCGGCTTCAAAAATTTCTTTGGGCGATTGAAAATGACGTAACAGTTTTTTTGCGGAAATATCCCCGATGCCGGAAACTTTTTGAAGAGCTAACCAATAAAAAATATCCTCGCGATTCATTAAAAAAAATTGATTAATTTTAAATTTTTAAAGTTAAAAAAATATTTAAAACAAAATTTTTAAAAATATGAAGAAGTTTTTATTGATTTTCACCGCATTATTATTTATAACCACAACAAAAGCACAAAATCCTTATTTTGAAATCAGTAAACAGATAGAAATTTACAATGAAGTATTGAAAAAACTAAGCACCAATTATATCGATGAAATCAATTTCGGCGATATTATGCAAAAAAACACCAAAAAAATGCTCAACTCCTTGGATAGGTTTACCACTTTTTATGACGAACAAGGGATTTTGGATCAACGGATGCGACAAGAAGGACATTTCGGCGGATTGGGTATCGGGGTAAAAACCACTGATTCGTTGATTGTAATTACAAGAGTTTTTAAAAATACTCCGGCACAAAAACAAGGTTTGCTTGCGGGAGATAAAATCATAGCTATCGAAGGAAAGAGCGTAAAAGAACTGGGAAAGAAAACCGCCAATCAAATGTTACGCGGCGCCAAAGGTTCCAAAGTT
>JALSPZ010000088.1 GCA_026985675.1 Flavobacteriales bacterium | reverse complement strand
TGATGGTTTTATCCATTTTATTTTTGGTAACCAAACCGATACGTTCTTTTCTTAAATTTCTTGTTAAGTTTTCCATTTCTTCAAAATTCTATTAGTTACCTCTTTGATTGAGTTCCGTTAATAATTTGGCTATGGTTCTTCGTGTTTTACGAATTTCCATAGGATTTTGTAATGGTGTAACAGCATGACTGATTTTTAAATTAGCCAATTTAGCTTTTAAATCTTGCACTTTTTCTTGCAATTCTGCTGTATCCATTTTTCTAATTTCTGACATTTTCATAGTTCAAAATTATTTTTCTTGGAATTCCGGAGCAATTATAAATTTAGTTTTTACCGGAAGCTTTTGCGCTGCTAAACGCAAAGCTTCTTTTGCAACGTCCAAAGGGACTCCGTCTACCTCAAATAATACTTTACCGGGACGAACTACAGCCGCCCAATATTCTACATTTCCTTTTCCTTTACCCATCCTAACTTCCAAAGGTTTTTTAGTTATGGGCTTATCCGGAAAAATTTTAATCCATAATTGCCCTTCCCTTTTCATATAACGGGTTGCAGCAACACGGGCAGCTTCAATTTGTCTCGAATTAATCCAAGCGGATTCTAAAGACTTAATTCCAAAAGTTCCATAAGCCAATCGGTGTCCACGTTGGGAATTCCCTTTCATTCTTCCTTTTTGTTGCTTACGATGTTTATATCTCTTCGGTTGTAACATTTTTACTGATTTTTAAAATATAAATTATTTTCTTCTTCTTTCTCCTCTGGAACGACCTCTGGATTTTCTTCCGTCTTTTTTGGAAAGTCCAATCATTGGAGATAAATCTCTCTTACCGTAAACTTCACCTTTCATAATCCATACTTTTACACCTAAACGTCCATAAGTAGTATGAGCTTCTTCCAAAGCATAATCTATATCAGCTCTGAAAGTTGAAAGTGGAATTCTACCATCTTTATAGGTTTCAGAACGAGCCATTTCAGCACCATTTAATCTACCTGAAATTTGAACTTTTATGCCTTCGGCTTCATTCATTCTCATAGTAGAAGCTATGGCTTGTTTTATAGCCCTTCTGTATGAAATACGATTTTCAATTTGTCTTGCTATATTTTGCGCAACCAAATTGGCATCGAGTTCGGGTCTTTTTATTTCAAAAACATTGACTTGAACTGTTTTACCGGTAAGTTTGGATAACTCACTTTTCAATTTATCAACTTCTGAACCTTGTTTTCCGATAATTATACCGGGGCGTGAAGTTGTAATGGTTACGGTAATTAATTTTAAAGTTCTTTCAATGATAACTTTTGAAATATTAGCTTTTGGTAACCGTGCTTTTATATATTCTCTTATTTTGTGATCTTCGGCAATTTTATCACCATAGTTTTTTCCTCCATACCAATTGGAATCCCATCCTCTGATGATTCCCAATCTATTTCCTATCGGATTTGTTTTTTGTCCCATCTGCTTGAAATTAACTGTTTTTTTCTCCTAATATAATTTTTATTTCACTGAATCTTTTACGGATTCTATGAGCTCTACCTTGGGGAGCAGGTTGAATACGTTTAAGCATTCCTTTTTGGTTAACAAAAATTTCTTTGATATATAAACCTGCTTCCTCAATATCTCTATCAGGGTTTTTGTTTTCCCAGTTTGCAATGGCACTTAATAAAAGTTTCTCAATTACTGAAGCACTTTTATTGGGTGTAAATTTAAGCACGCCCAAAGCTCTGGTAATATCCATTCCTCTTACCAAATCAACTACCAATTTTGTTTTTTTGGCAGAAACTCCATGATTACTCAAGCTTGCAAATGCAACATGCTTTTTCTTTTCTTTAATGGCATTTGCCATATCATGTTTTCTTCGTCCCATAATGCTTATTTTTTGCCTTTATTCTTTTTCTTATCGGCGCCATGTCCTCTAAAAGTTCGGGTCGGTGCAAATTCTCCTAATTTGTGTCCAACCATATTCTCGGTAATATAAACCGGAATAAATTGTCTTCCGTTATGAACGGCAATGGTTTCACCAACAAAATCGGGTGTAATCATAGAGGCTCTTGACCAAGTCTTAACCACTACTTTCTTACCAGCTTCTTTATTGGCAAGTATTTTCTTCTCTAATTTATAATGAACATAAGGTCCTTTCTTTAACGATCTAGCCATATCTTATTTCTTTCTACGTTCAATGATGTATTTGTTACTGTATTTTTTCTTAGAACGGGTTCTATAACCTTTGGCAGGTATACCTTTCTTAGATCTCGGATGTCCTCCGGATGCTCTTCCTTCACCACCTCCCATAGGGTGATCGACAGGGTTCATTGCTACCGGTCTGGTTCTAGGTCTACGTCCAAGCCAACGACTTCTTCCTGCTTTTCCGGATACTTCCAACTGATGATCTGAATTGGAAACCACTCCAACCGTTGCATAAGATTCAACTAATATCAAACGAGTTTCACCTGACGGTAATTTGATAGTGGCATATTTTCCGTCTCTTGCCATTAATTGAGCAAAAGTTCCTGCACTTCTTGCCAATTGTCCACCTTTACCGGGTTTCATCTCAATATTATGAATAATTGTTCCTAATGGAATACTTTTTAAAGGTAAAGCATTACCAGTTTCGGGTGCAACATTTTCACCTGAAATAATACTTTGACCTACTTTTAGTCCGTTAGGGGCAATAATATATCTTTTTTCTCCATCAGCATAAACCACCAAAGCAATAAATGCAGAACGATTCGGATCGTATTCAATGGTTTTTACTGTAGCGGGAATATTGAATTTATTCCTTTTAAAATCAATTATTCTATATTTTTTCTTATGACCACCTCCTCTGTGTGGAGCAGTGATTCTACCTTTTTTATTTCTACCACCCGTACTTTTTTTAGGAGCTAACAAACTCTTTTCAGGCTTATCGGTTGTAATTTCTTCAAAATTATTTACAACTCTAAAACGCTGTCCGGGGGTTATGGGTTTTAATTTTCTTACTGCCATTTTCTTAAATATTATAGAAATCTATATTTTGACCTTCTGCTATATCAACAATAGCTTTTTTATAGGCATTTGTTTTTCCTTGCACAACTCCGCTTTTGGTATAACGCATTTTGCGTTCAGCAGGATAATTCATCGTACGAACTTTTAATACTTCCACTCCGTATAAATCTTCAATCGCTTTTTTAATTTCGATTTTATTAGCTCTCTTATCTACAACAAAACCGTAACGATTAAATTTTTCGGTTTCGCTCATCATTTTTTCCGTTAATATCGGCTTTTTTATAATACTCATAACTTGCTAATTTTTAGAAATTTTCTTCAATTTCAGTAATTGAAGGTTCCGTCAATACCAACTTACCGGCATTCAAAATATTGTAAGTGTTTAGATTTGAACTGTTTACAATTTTTGATTTTGGTAAATTACGGGAAGACAAATATACACTTTTATCCGGATTTACAAACACAAATGTCGATTTTTTATCCGCTAAGTCAAAGGATTTCAATACTTCAACAAAATTTTTGGTTTTCGGTGTATCAAATTTAAAGTCTTCCACTACCATTATATTACCGTCTTTAAGCATTGCACTCAAAGCCGATTTACGGGCTAACCTTTTTACTTTTTTATTCAATTTAAAGGAATAATTTCTAGGTCTGGGACCAAATACTCGGCCTCCTCCTTTGAACAAAGGATTTCGGATAGCACCTGCACGAGCTGTTCCGGTTCCCTTTTGCCGTTTTATTTTTCGGGTGCTTCCTTTAACTTCTCCTCTTTCTTTAGCCTTATGTGTTCCTTGACGTTGATTGGCCAAGTATTGTTTTACGGCTAAATAAATTGCATGCTCATTGGGCTCAATGCCAAATATGTTTTCCGGTAGTTTAACTGTTCTTCCGGTTTCTTTTCCCTTGATATCGTAAACTTTCAATTCCATCATTTCTTAATTATTAAATACGCATTTTTATGACCGGGAACACTCCCTTTTACAATTAAGAGATTTTCTTCGGGAATAATTTTCATCACTTGCAAGTTTTGAACGGTAACTTTTTCATTACCCATTCTTCCTGCCATACGCATTCCTTTAAAAACTCTGGAAGGATCGGAGGAAGCTCCAATCGAACCCGGAGCTCTTAACCTATTGTGTTGTCCGTGAGTAGCTTGCCCTACTCCACGAAAACCGTGTCTTTTAACAACACCCTGAAATCCTTTTCCTTTGGATATTCCCGATACATCGACGTATTCGCCTTCTTCAAAAATATCTGCAACGGTGATTTTATCTCCTAATTTCACCTCTTGTTCAAAATCCTGGAATTCGACGACTTTTCTTTTAGGAGTTACACCGGCTTTTTCAAAATGACCTCTTAGGGCTTTGGGTGTATTTTTCTCTTTTTTGTCATCGAAACCAAGCTGCACAGCATCATACCCGTCAACTTCTTTGGTTCTGACTTGGGTAACATAATTCGGACCTGCTAATATGACCGTTACGGGAATATTTTTCCCGTTTTCGTCAAAAATGCTGGTCATTCCTACTTTTTTTCCTATTATACCCGACATTATATTAATTTATATATTAATTTTTTTATTGTTGTTGTTTATCGTTATAGAGATAAGGCATGCCTTATCTCTACGATACAATATTTATCAAACTTTAATTTCTACTTCCACACCACTGGGCAATTCCAATTTCATCAACGCATCAACTGTTTTTGGTGATGAACTGTAAATATCCAATAATCTTTTATGGGTATTTAACTCAAATTGCTCTCTTGATTTTTTATTGACGTGTGGCGATCTCAATACCGTAAAAATTCTTTTGTGTGTAGGTAAAGGTATGGGACCTGTTACCACCGCACCTGTACTTTTTACGGTTTTTACAATTTTTTCGGCAGATTTATCTACCAAATTGTGATCATACGACTTTAATTTTATTCTTATTTTTTGAGCCATGTCTTAAATTTTATCCGTTTACTTTTTCTATAACTTCGTCTGCTATATTTTTAGGAGTTTCGGCATAATGCGAAAATTCCATAGAGGAAGTTGCTCTACCTGATGATAAGGTTCTTAAGGTAGTTACATATCCAAACATTTCTGCTAAAGGAACATGTGCTTTTACTACTTTTGCTCCTGCTCTATCATCCATACTTAAAACTTGTCCTCTACGACGGTTTAAGTCTCCAACTATATCTCCCATATTTTCCTCGGGAGTTACTACTTCCAATTTCATAATAGGTTCCAACAAAACCGGCTGAGCTTTTTTTGCCGCTTCACGGAAGCCCATTTTTGCAGCCAATTCAAATGATAATGAATCGGAATCCACCGGGTGGAAAGAACCATCAACTAAAGTAACTTTCATTGCATCTACTTCAAAACCTGCCAAAGGACCTGTTTTCATAGCTTCTTTGAATCCTTTTTCAACCGACGGAATATATTCTCGCGGAATATTTCCTCCTTTGATTTGATCTATAAATTCCAAACCTTCTTTTCCTTCATCTGCCGGTTCCAACTTAAATACAACATCGGCAAATTTTCCACGACCACCGGTTTGTTTTTTATAAACTTCTCTGTGATCAACAGCGTTTGTCAATGCTTCTTTATATTCTACACGTGGTTGTCCCACATTTACTTCTACTTTGAATTCTCTTTTCAAACGATCGATGATAATTTCCAAATGCAATTCACCCATTCCGGAAATAATTGTTTGACCGGATGCTTCATCAGTTTTTACTTGGAAAGTAGGATCTTCTTCTGCTAATTTAGATAAAGCCATTCCTAATTTATCAACATCCGCTTTGGTTTTTGGCTCAACCGCGATTCCAATAACCGGCTCAGGAAAATCCATTGATTCCAATACCAAGGGATGTTTTTCATCGGTTAATGTATCACCTGTTTTAATATCTTTAAATCCAACTCCTGCTGCTATATCTCCTGCTTCAACTCTCTTGATGGGATTTTGTTTGTTAGCATGCATTTGATAGATACGTGAAATCCTTTCTTTTTTATCTGTCCTATTGTTCAAAACATAAGAACCTGCATCCAAAAATCCAGAATATGCTCTAAAGAAAGCCAGTCTCCCGACAAAAGGATCGGTAGCAATCTTAAATGCCAATGCAGCAAAAGGATCTTTTATATCGGGATTCCTTTTTTCCGTTTCGCCTGTTTTGGGATTAACACCTTCAATAGCGCCAATATCCAAAGGTGACGGCAAGAAACGAATAACACCGTCTAACATAGCTTGTACTCCTTTGTTTTTAAAAGCTGAACCTGCAAACATCGGAATGATAGACATATCAATCGTTGCAGCACGCAAAGCGGCTATAATTTCTTCTTCGGTAATGGAGTTTTCATCTTCAAAGAATTTCTCCATTAAAGCATCATCATATTCGGCTACTGCTTCAATCAACTCTGCACGATATTTTTCTACATCATCCTTTAATTCTTCGGGAATAGGAATTTCTTCATAAGTCATTCCCTTATCTTCTTCATTCCAAATCAAAGCTTTTTTGGAAATCAAATCCACAACTCCTTTAAAATCTTGTTCTTCACCGATAGGCACTTGTAAAGGAACAGGATTTCCTCCCAACATATCCCTTACTTGATCGCATACCATAAAAAAATCGGCACCTTGTCGATCCATTTTATTAACAAATCCTATACGAGGCACCTTATATTTATCTGCTTGTCTCCAAACGGTTTCGGATTGTGGTTCAACTCCGTCAACGGCACTAAACAAAGCCACCATACCATCCAAAACACGTAATGAACGTTCAACCTCAACGGTAAAATCAACGTGTCCCGGAGTATCTATAATATTTATGGTATAATTGTTTCCTTCATAAGGCCATTGACATTGGGTAGCTGCCGAAGTAATGGTAATTCCTCTTTCTTGTTCTTGCTCCATCCAGTCCATAGTTGCAGCCCCTTCATGCACTTCACCAATTTTATGACTGATACCGGTATAATATAATATACGTTCAGTAACTGTTGTTTTTCCGGCATCGATATGAGCCGCAATTCCTATATTTCTTAATTTACTTAAATCTTTTGCCATTTTTCAAATTTATTAAAATCTAAAATGTGAGAATGCTTTATTGGCTTCAGCCATTCTATGGGTATCATTTTTCTTTTTAACCGCACCACCCTCTTCTTTATAAGCAGATAAAATTTCGCCGGCTAATTTTTGAGGATAGGATTTTTCGTTTCTCTTACGGGCGAAATTTATCATCCATTTCATTGCCAATGAAATTTTTCTCTCGGGTCTAATGGGCATGGGAATTTGAAATGTTGCTCCTCCGACTCTTCTACTTCTTACCTCAACATGAGGCATCACATTGGACAAAGCGTCTTTCCAAATTTCCAAAGCTGACTTTTCTTCTTCACCTTTCTTTTGATCTACAATATCCAAAGCATCATAAAAAAGTTTGAATGCTAAAGATTTTTTTCCGTTCCACATTAAATTATTTACAAAACGGGTTACCAAAGGATCGTTAAATTTAGGATCCGGTAAAATAACTCTTTTTTTAGGTCTTCCTTTTCTCATTTTTACAAATTTTCAGTTACTACTTTTTAGGGCGCTTGGTTCCATATTTGGATCTACGCTGTTTTCTCCCTTCCACACCTGCCGTGTCTAATGCGCCACGGATGATATGGTATCTTACTCCGGGTAAATCTTTCACCCTTCCACCTCTAACTAATACTATCGAGTGCTCTTGTAAATTGTGTCCTTCTCCCCCGATATATGCATTCACTTCGTTTCCATTGGTCAAACGTACCCTTGCCACCTTTCTCATAGCCGAGTTAGGTTTTTTAGGAGTAGTTGTGTAAACACGAATACATACACCACGTTTTTGAGGACTACCTTTCAAAGCAGCCGATTTACTCTTCTTAGTTATTTTGGTTCTTCCTTGTCTAACTAATTGTTGAATTGTAGGCATATTTTTATCTTTATTCTTTTTCGGACGGCAAAGATAGAAATATTTTTTTGTTTTTCAAACTGATTTTTATACAATTACAAAAAAATATTTAAAATATTTGTAATTAATTTTTATATATTGTCTATTTTCGTTGTCCAAACCCATAATATTTACCTTAAATTTTCGTCTTATTTGAAGGGATATTAAAGCAATGAAAAAATTATACATTATATATATATTACTTCCGTTTATCGTTTTTGCACAAAAGATTCCGGCAGATTCTCTTTATAACCGAATTATTCAGAAAAATTCCCGTGACAGTTTGCTTATATTGGTACAATCCGAAAACAAAACCGATAGCATTTTTGCCAGTTATAAAAATATCGAACAAAAATTAGATAGATTCCAAAAAAAATTAATTGAAAAAGGTTATATATTCAATCGGTTATACCCCGTAAAAATTAATGAAACGGAAAAACTTGTAAAAATTTATTATCAACTAAAACTTAACAAATTAAAAACCATAGATACATTTATATATATATCTAATAAATTTCCCGCAAATTTAAAAAAACATATTTGGCGAAAATACCAAAACCGCATCGTAAATAATAAAAACATTCAAGCTTTGGAAAATTTTATTCAATGGCAATATCCGTCTTCCAAAAACCAAATATTTCCAGCTGTTTACAATAGGGAAACAGCATTAATAATCAAAACTAAAGCAGTTAAAAAAAATGCTTTTGATGCTTTTTTAGGTTTAAATAATACCGACGGAAAAACTTCTATTGAAGGAAAACTTGCTTTGAAATTATCCAACATATTTAATCAAAATGAAAGCATAAAATTTGATTGGCAAAACAATTCAGGCAATAGTAGTATAAGGGCATTTGCTAAATTTCCATATTTGGCGGGCACCCATATTTATTTACTTACGGACAATACTATTATAAATGAAAATAATAAAAATCTAAAAGTAAATCTTGAAAATTCCATTGGCTATATGACCAACCGGCAATCTGTGGGTTTAAAATTAAATTACATCCATAAAATTTATAATGAAAGCAAAACTTCGATAATATATTATGGATTATCACACCGTTTTTTATTTAAAAAACAATACATAATTCTCCGCCCTTTTGATATACAAAATATAGTCAAAACGGAAATGGATATAATCCCCGATAAGAATAAAAATTTTGCATTTTATAATGAAATTAGATATTCACAAAAACTATATACTAAAAATTTTGTAAACTTTACCAATTTTTTTCAATCGGGAAATCAAGAAATTTTACAAATAAAAAATTCTTATAATGATTTAATTTTCAAAACACTTGTCCTTGATAATAATGCTTATAACCAGATACTGTTATCTCAATTAAAATATATGTATGTATTAAGCAATTATATATTTTACGGTGTAGCCCGCTTGGATTATAAAAATACAATTCGGATACAGTCAGATTCGGAAATATCCCCCAATAAAAGCTTTCAAAGCGGTATAGGAGTAAATTTCAGGAATAAAAATCAAATTTTAACATTTGAGGTAATATATGTTCAAAATTTAGGGTTTAGAACTAGCGATCAATCTTTTAGAATAAATATTTTAAATAAAATTAGGTTTTAAAACTCTTTTTATACTCCATATTAACATTTAATAATTTGTTAATTAAATTTTTATTTTGATATTTGTAAATCAAATTCAAAACAAAATAAAATGGGAAAAAAGTTTAATGCTTTCCTAACGCTTATGTTAGCGTTGGTGGTGCAAATTTCATTTGCACAAGAAAAAGTTGTGACCGGCAAGGTTACAGAAGCCGGAACAGGCGAACCTCTTCCGGGTGTTAATGTCTTAATTAAAGGCACTAACAAAGGAGCTGCAACGGATTTTGATGGAAATTTTTCTATTAAAGCAAATCCGGATGATGTACTGGTATTTTCAGCGGTTGGCTACCAAACAGTTGAAAAAAAAGTTGGAAATGCTTCTAAAATTGATGTACAGTTAAAATCTGGAGATCAATTGGATCAAGTGGTAGTAACAGCTATGGGAATTAAAAGAGAAGAAAAAACTCTTGCATATGCTGCTCAACAAGTGAAACAAAAAGAATTGAATGTTACACACAATGCGAATATTAAAACTGCTATTGTTGGAAAAGTAGCAGGTGTTCAAATTAATGGACAAGCCGGTTCTAAGTTAGGTTCAGCTGGAAAAATTAGAATTCGTGGAGCTATTTCTTTAACTAGTGATGATGAACCTTTATATATTTTAGATGGTGTGCCGGTAAATGATCCTAATGATATTGATATGGATAATATTGTTTCGGTAAACGTATTGAAAGGTCCTGCAGCTACGGCTCTATATGGACAAAGAGCGGATGCCGGTGTAATTGTTTTGGAAAGTGCAAAAGGTAAAAAAAATACACTAAACGTTGAAGTAGGAACTTCGGTTACAATGGATAAAGTAGCTTATTTACCTAACTACCAAAATGAATATGGACAAGGTTATGATGGAGAAGCTGCGTGGTCTAATTTTGGAGACGAATTACCTATGAGTTTTTATCCTGCTTACTGGCAAGATTTTCAAGGTAAAAGATATATAAAATGGGATAATAATTATGCAGATGAAAGTTGGGGTCCAAAGTTTGATGGACAAGAATATGTTCCTTGGTATGCTTGGTGGCCGGATAGCCCATATTATAATCAGACAGCTAAATACGAAGCTCAACCTGATAATGTGAAAAATTTCTTTGATACAGGAGTTTATATCAAATCCAATTTGGCAATCAGTGGAGGTGGAGAAAATTATAATGCCCGTTTTTCTTATTCCAGGTTAAATATAAATGGAATTATTCCTTTTACTGATATGAATAAAGATTTTGTAAATGCAAATCTTTCTTATGACATTTCCCCTAAATTCCAAGTAAATTTAGGAATCAATATGACTTATTCAAAAATACATGGAGATTTCAATGACGATTATGGTAACCAAACAACAGGATCATTCAACTCTTGGTTTGGTCGTCAATTAGACACAAATAAACTTAGAGAACTGAAAGACCTTCAAACTCCTGACGGTTATACCGCTTCATGGAACTGGTGGGGACCTGATTATTACGCATATTTTGGCGGTGACTTTAAAAAGCCAGCCTTCTGGTATAATCCTTATACTTGGTTAGAACATTATACTAACAGAGATACTAATGATAATGTAACCGGAAAAGTTAATTTTATTTATAAAATTAATGATCAATGGAGCGTAGATGCAACAGCCACTAGATATACTACAAACTATCATAACAAATATACCCTAGATAGTTACTTATCAATTTCAGCCGCTCCAGACTTATACAATTCATGGCAAAACGGGTTTGGTCTTTATGATTCAAAATCCAATGAGGATAATTATACAGCTAAATTAAATTATAAAAATAAATTTAATGACTTTGATATCCAAGCTTTTGTAGGGGGTAACATTAGAAGTAATGATTACTATAGAGTCAGTACACAAATGGATATTGAAGCTAAACAAGGTGGGCTTGTTATACCTGATGTTTATGTATTTAGTAATGCTGCTGAAATACCTGTTACTCAAAAATATACTTGGAAAAAAAGAGTTAACAGTATATTTACAAAAGTTTCTGTTGGTTATAAAGACTATTTATATTTAGATGGAACTTACCGTAGAGATTGGAGCTCTGCTTTACCTGCTGATCATAATGGTTACGGATATCCTTCTTTAGGAGTTTCATTTATATTAAGTCAACTAATGGAAAACCATGATATACTTTCATTTGCAAAAATACGTGCTAGTTGGGGACAAGTAGGTAATGATGTAAATGCCTTGGCAATTAATCCTGCATATACAATAGGAACTAAACCTGTTGGAGGATCAGGATCTTTAATTTATACTTATAATCCTAATACATTAGTTGATCCAAATATCAAGCCGGCTTTGAATACAGCAACTGAGTTTGGTACAGACTTGAAGTTTTTACAAAACAGAATAGGTTTTAGTGCTACTTATTACAATGAATTGAGAACAGATGAAATCATTCCAATCAGTGTTTCACCTACTACTGGATATACCAGCTTTTTAACAAATGCCGGAGAAATACAAAGAAAAGGTATTGAATTAACTCTTAGTGGAGATATTCTAAAATCTGACGATAAGGGTTTAAATTGGAAAATGGCAATTAATTTCGGTAAAAATAAAACAACCGTAAATAAAATTCGTGAAGGAGTACCAACCTTGCAAGCTCCAGGAGTATCAGGAAATGATGCTCCTGCATTTAGTTTTGTTACTTTGGAACATCATGAAGGTGAAGAATGGGGTCAATTGAAAGGAACTGGTATTTTAAGAGATGCTGATGGCAATCCTGTAATTAATGACAATGGAACATATGCTGTAAAACAAAATATGTATTTTGGTAGTATTTTGCCCGACTTTACTGGTGGTATTTTAAACTCCGTGTCTTATAAAGGAATATCATTGACTGCTTCAATTGATTTCCAAAGTGGTGGAAAATTCTTCTCATTGTCAGAAATGTGGGGGACAAACACCGGTCTTTATGCTGAAACTGCTGGTAACAATGACAAAGGAAATCCTAAACGTGATGCTGTTGCAGATGGAGGTGGAGTACATATAACAGGCGTTAAAGCTGATGGAACTCCTTTTGACCAATATGTTGACACCTATACCTGGGCAACTCAATGGTATGGAAACCGCTTAGCAGAACCATTTATTCATGATGCCAGTTATATAAAATTACGTGAACTCGCATTAAATTATGATGTTCCTAAAAAAATCTTAGGAAAATATATTAAAGGCTTACAAGTGGGTATAATAGGCAATAACCTTTGGTTAATTGCTGTTTCTAAAGATAATGTTCACGGATGGGATCCTTCTGAACTTTCCAAAAACTATGGTGAAAACGGACAATTGCCCGGAACTAAAAGTTTTGGTATGAACGTAAAATTAAAATTCTAAGAAAATGAAAGTATTAAAAAAAATCATATTATTTGTAACAATTGCTCTATCAGTTGGAGCATGTAAAAATGTAGATTTTGGTGATATAAACAAAAACACCAATGGACCTACTTCAACAGATCCTCAAACATTGCTTACTGCTGCAATGGTTAATTATGCTACCTTAACCGGTAGAGAATATCTTATACGTCCTACGTTATATGTACAATATCAAACACAAAACGTATATACAGATGAAATGAGATACAATGAAGTTGCATCCGTTTGGGGACAATATTATGCAAATGAATTGAGTGAACTACAAGAAGTTATTAACTTTTTGGATAATCCGGATAATATTACTCCTATCATATTAACAAAAGGTGCTGTTGAAAATCAAAAAGGTGTAGCAATGATTTTTCAAGCAGTTATTATGAAAAGAGTAACTGATTTGTTTGGAAATGTTCCTTATAGTGAAGCTATAAAAGGACTGTCTGTTTTAACTCCAAAATATGATTCGCAGGAAGACATTTACAAAGGAATTATTAACCAAGTAAAGCAAGCCAGGGATTTAATGGACGATGGATTAGCTGGACCCGTAGGAGATATAGTATATAATGGTGATGTAACTAAATGGAAAAAATTTGCTAACTCCTTTATTTTAGAAGCATCATTACAACTATCAAAAAAATATCCGGGAGCAAATGAATACGCTGCAACTGAGTTTAATGCCGCTTTAAATGATGTAAATGGAGTTATAGAAAGTATTAATGATGAAGCATGGTTTTCTTTTTATAATCCCAGTCCTGGACAAAATAATCCTTGGTCTAGAAACAGAGCTAAAGACTATAACTTATCAAAAGAATTCACTGATGCATTACATGGATCAGGTAGTTTGAATCCTACTTCAAATCATACACCCGATTATCGTCTCAAAGTTTACTCTACCGACTGGACAGCAGATGGACGTCCTTATGGTTATGATGCTGTTCAATCAGGAGATGCTCAAATGGATAAAGTATATTATTGGAATACCAGTGCTTCATTACCTTTAATGACAGCTTCATATACTTATCTTAACAGAGCTGATGCAGCTAATATCGGCTGGACTACTGAAAATGTAGATGATATGTTAACGCAGGGAATTATCAAATCTTATGAATCTTTAAATGAGTATAAATATAAAGTAAAACCCGACCCTCAAATTGCTGATGAGAATGAATTGCCTAATTATGCTCCTATTTATGCTGCTGCAAGATTAGTTGATGCTAGCAATACTTCTTATGCACAAGTTATTGCTGAAGAAAAATGGGTTTCTTTATTTCCTCAAGGATTTAAAGCTTGGGCAGAATGGAGAAGAACTGGTTATCCTCAATTAACACCTGCACATGATTATTTAAATAATGGTCAAATCCCTAGAAGATATATCTATCCATCGGATGAATCCAGCTTAAATGGTGATAATTATAATCAAGGTGTGAATGCTTTAGTTCCACCAGTTGATAGTAATACTAGTAAAGTTTGGTGGGATCAATAATCTATAAATTTAATGAATTTATAAGGCTGTCTTTCAGGACAGCCTTTCTTTTTATAAAAAGTTTAGAATATATATTTGGATATTTAACTTTTTATTAAGATATTTGTGTTTGACAAACTCAAAAATAATATAAGATGAGAACAAAGTTTAATGTATTCTTAACGCTCATGCTAGCGTTAGTGGTGCAAATATCATTTGCACAGGAAAAAGTGGTAACCGGTGTGGTTACTGAGGCAGGCAC
>JALSPZ010000087.1 GCA_026985675.1 Flavobacteriales bacterium | reverse complement strand
AAATATGCAGTGGATTTTTAAAAAAGTGCCGGAAAAAGATATTGTTCAGAAACTTAAAACCGAATTAAAAATTCCGGAAATATTAGCATATCTATTGGCACAAAGAGGAATTTCCACTTATGAACAAGCACGTGTTTTTTTTCGCCCTTCTCTTAAAGACTTACACGATCCTTTCTTAATGAAAAATATGAATTTAGCGGTTGAAAGGATTAAAAAAGCTATAAAAAACAATGAAAAAATATTGATTTACGGAGATTATGATGTCGATGGGACAACAGCCGTTTCAATAGTTTACTCATATTTCAAAGAATTTTATCCCCATTTGGAAACTTATATCCCCGATAGATATTCGGAAGGATACGGGGTTTCTATCCAAGGAATTGATTATGCGGCGGAAAATAATTTCGGTTTGGTCATTGCTTTGGACTGTGGTACAAAAGCAGTGGATAAAATAGCTTATGCTCAATCAAAAAATATTGATTTTATCATTGGGGATCACCATACACCCGGAGACGAAATTCCCGATGCCATTTTACTCAATCCCAAACAAAAAGACTGTCCATATCCTTATAAAGAACTCAGTGGCGCGGGAATCGGTTTTAAAATTATACAAGCTTTTCAGCAGGATGCCGGAAAATCTCTTGAAGCTATTGAACATTTTTTGGATTTGGTTGCCGTAAGTATAGGTGCGGATATGGTGCCGATTACCGGTGAAAACCGTACGATGGCTTTTTTGGGTTTGAAACAAATCGAGCTTAATCCGCGCCCCGGTATCAGAGCTTTATCTCAAAAAGTAGAGGATAAAGTAATGGAAATTCGCGATTTGGTTTTTGTTTTGGCTCCACGTATAAATGCTGCCGGACGTATCAAGCACGGCAAAGAAGCTGTAAAACTTTTGATAGAAAAGGATCTTGCGGTAGCTAATCGTTTTGCCGAAGAAATTGAAGCTTATAATATCGAAAGGCGTTCTTTTGACCAACGAATTACCGAAGAAGCTTTGCAACAAATTATAGAAAATAAAGAACAACAACGGGCAACTACGGTTGTTTATGATGAAAATTGGCATAAAGGTGTTATCGGGATTGTTGCTAGCCGGTTGATAGAAACCTTTTATCGTCCCACGATTGTTTTTACAAAATCCAATGGTGTTTTAGCCGGTTCGGTGCGTTCGGTTACGGGTTTTAATGTTTACGAAGCTTTACAAAAATCAGGTGAGCATATCATACAATTCGGCGGACATAAATACGCCGCAGGATTAACCGTAGCTCCCGAAAAATACGAAGATTTTAAAGCCAAATTTGAAGAAGTGGTGAAAAACTCCATCAAAGAAACCCAAAAAATACCCGAAATTGAAATCGACGCCAAGATACGCTTTGCCGATATAGATGATAAATTTTACAGAATCATCAAACAAATGGCACCTTTCGGTCCCGGTAATATGAAGCCCGTTTTTATTACAGAACACGTTAATGATAACGGATACAGTAAAACCGTCGGACAAGAAAATAAACATTTGCGGGTTTCGTTGCGTGATTTGAAAACCGGAAAAATTATGTCCGGCATCGGTTTCGGATTGGGCGATAAAATTGATATCGTCCGCTCGGGAAAACCCTTGTCGGTGGTTTATACCGTGGAAGAAAATGTATGGCAAAATCGTAGAAACTTGCAATTGAATGTCAAAGACCTAAAACCTTTATTTTAATGTATCAAGCCGAGGATTTCATATCAAAAAATTATAAAATAAGACAGGAAAAATTTTCATTTGAAAAGTCCGCTTCTTCCAATATTGCACTCGTAAAATATTGGGGAAAATTTGACGGACAAATTCCAATGAATCCTTCGGTAAGCTTTACATTAAACAAAAGCAAAACCCTTACCAAAGCTATTAGCGAATACAAAAATGATGACCAGGAAATTGTTTTTGAATTTTTTTTCGAAGGCAAACGAAATCCCGATTTTGAGCCGAAAATTTATCAATTCTTAAATAATATTTTGGACTACGTTCCTTTTATAAAAAATTACAAATTCGTTTTTGACAGCCGAAATACTTTTCCGCATTCATCGGGGATTGCTTCATCCGCCAGTGGTTTTGCGGCATTGGCAAAAATTATAGTTGCCTTGGAAAAACAATTGACCAATGAAGAACAAACCGAAGATTTTTGGTTGAAAAAAACTTCATTTTTAGCACGATTGGGTTCCGGGAGTGCCGCTCGAAGTATTGAACATCCCGCTACCATTTGGGGAAAGCATCCCGATTTGCCTTCTACATCCGATGGGTATGCCGTAAAACCCGACTTTGAAATTCATCCGGTTTTTAAAAATTTTAAAGACAGTATCGTTTTGGTGGAAGAAGGACAAAAAAAGGTTTCTAGCTCTGCCGGACATCAATTGATGAACGCTCATCCGTTTAAAGAAATACGAAAAAAACAAGCTTTTGATAACACTTTAAGCATATTGAAAACTTTGAAAAACGGAGCTATTGACGAATTTATTAGGATAACGGAAGCAGAAGCTTTATCTTTACATGCTTTAATGATGACATCAAATCCTAATTATATCCTGATGCAACCCGAAACTTTAAAAATTATACATGCCGTGAGAGATTTTAGAAAAAAAACCGGCACAAAACTTTGTTTTACTTTGGATGCAGGCGCTAATGTTCATGTGTTGTATCCTGAGGGACAAGCAAATGAAATAAGAAAATTTTTGTCGGAAATTACCGAAAAAAATATCATTCATGATGAAATATAAACTATTAAAAATCAATAATTTATGAAAAAATATCTATTGTTATTTACAAGTTTGTTTTTCTTACAAAGCTTAACGGCTCAATTGAAAAACAACGAGACGTTTACCAATGTAAAAGGAAGTGATTATAAATTCAGTGTGGTAAAACATTTGGATGATACCCCGATTAAAAATCAAAATCGCACCGGAACTTGTTGGAGTTTTTCCACGATGTCTTTTTTGGAATCCGAATTGCTTCGTCAAGGCAAAGGCAATCAAAATCTTTCGGAAATGTGGATTGCCAGAAATGCTTATCGTGGCAAAGCCAAAAACTATTTGTTGATGGACGGACTTTTCAATTTCGGTGAAGGAGGAGAGTTTCACGATATTCCTTGGGTAATCAAACGTTACGGCATTGTGCCCGAATATGCTTATCCCGGAAAAGCTTATGGCGGAACAAAACACAATCATGCCGAATTACAAGCGGTTTTATCCAATATGCTTAAAGCATTGAACAAAAAACCGCAAGGTGGAAAACTTACGCCGGTTTGGGAAAAAGCTTTTATGCGGGTAGTGGATTCCTATTTGGGTGATGTTCCCGAAAATACGGAAGATTTTAAATTCAAATACGAAGGTAAAGAATATACTCCCAAAAGTTTTGCAAAAAAATTGGGTCTGAATATGGATGATTATGTAGAACTGACCTCATTTACGCATCATCCGTATTACTCTAAATTTGTTTTGGAATTGCCTGACAATTGGCAATTACATGAAGCTTACAATATCCCGTTGGACGAACTTTTGAGTGTTGCCGAAAATGCCATCAACAAGGGATATACTTTTGCTTGGGGTGCCGATGTTTCCGAAAAAGGATTTTCGCACAGAAAAGGATTGGCAATTGTTCCCGAAGACGAAAGAACCGCCAAAAGAAAATCCAACGACAAATGGCTGGAAATCGATGGAGAAAAAATACCCAATGCTTTTTATCAACCGGTTCCCGAAAAGAAAATTACACCTGAAATGCGTCAAGTAGCTTTTGAAAATCGTAGCACGACTGATGATCATGGCATGCATATTGTAGGGATTGCAAAAGATCA
>JALSPZ010000086.1 GCA_026985675.1 Flavobacteriales bacterium | reverse complement strand
ATTGATCATATTAGTGAACGATATTCTATTGATAATCAGCGTGTTTATATTTCCGGAACATCAAATGGAGGTTTTATGGCTTTACGTATGGCTGTATGTGCTTCGGATAAGATAGCTGCGGTTGCCTCAGTTGCAGCGGCTATGCCTGCCGTTTCGGAATGCAGTAGCCCGAATCATCCTATTTCGGTTTTATTTATGAACGGAACCGATGATAATCATATGCCTTATACCGGTGGATACGTCAGCAATCCGCCTAATCCGAATTTTGGCTCGGTTTTATCTACTGATGCTTCCATAGATTTTTGGATTAATTTCAATCAAACCGATACCATTCCCGAACATTCTGTTTACCCGGATTTGGATGCCAACGATGGCGGAATTGTCGAACGTTTTTCCTATAAAAACGGAACACAAGGTGCGGAAGTCATATTGTATAAAGTTAATGGCGGTGGACACTCCGCCCCGAGTATCAGAGAACAATATTCCGCCTTGTTTGAACAATCCTTTAATAAACAAAATCACGATATTGAAATGACTACGGAAGTTTGGAATTTTTTTAAAAATAAAACTTTGGATTAGTTTTTTATTTAAAAAATTTGTATTTTAGTAAAAGCTTAAAATTTAGTCATTATGCTATCTTATTACAGTTAATTATAACGTTTATAATCCTTGTAAGTCTATGTAAAATTTACGAAAAAGCCGGTAGAAAATGTTGGGAAGGAATTGTCCCCATCTATAACGCTTGGGTTTTAGCGGAAATTGTTGGAAAACAAGGCTGGTTGGGTTTATTGATTTTTGTTGGATACGTTATTCCGGTTATCGGCTGGATTGCCAGCTTATTAATTTCGGCTTATTTATTATATTTATTAGCCAAGAGTTTTGGCAAAGATGGTTTGTTTGCCGTAGGATTATTTATTTTGCCTTTCATTTTCTTACCGATCTTAGCTTTTGGAGAAGCGCAATATCAAGGAGTTCCGACAGATGATATTGGTGGAAATTTGTTAGAAAAATAAAACAATCAATCAAATCATTTTTTATAAATTCCCGGAACAAGAACTTTGTTCAAAAAGTTTTTGACGGGAAACTATTGTATATAATAAAAATTTTCTATTTTCGTTTTTAATTAATCTAATAAAGAAAAAATACTTAATTTATGAGTTTATTAAGCTTATTACAAGTGCAGCAAGTACAAGATACACTACAAAATGCCGCTCAAAATGTTAATGGAGAAGTTTCACAGGAAAAAACATTACGCATCATAGACCTGATTTTAAATTCCGGAACCGGAGGAATGATCATCATCGGTTTATTGATGTTGATGTTATTTGTTGCTTTGGTAATTTATTTTGAAAGATTATCCGCTATTAAAGCTGCTTCCAAAATAGATCCTTCATTTATGAATCAGATTCGTACATATATTAAAAATGGAAACATCGATGGTGCCAAGATGTTATGCCGGCAATATAATACGCCGGTTGCCAATTTGATAGCCAAAGGAATATCCAGAATCGGCAAACCCTTGGAAGATATAGATAAAGCCATTGAAAATGCTGGGAAACTTGAAGTTTATAAATTGGAAAAAAACGTAAACACCTTGGCAACAATCGCCGGTGCAGCTCCAATGATTGGGTTTTTAGGAACGGTTATCGGAATGATTTTGGCTTTTCATAATATGGCCAGTGGCGGTGGAAAAATTGAAGTCGCTTCCTTGGCACAAGGAATTTATACGGCAATGACAACAACCGTAGCAGGTTTGATTGTTGGTATTGCCGCTTATATGGCTTATAATCATCTGGTGGCAAAAACCGATAAGGTGGTTCATCAGATGGAAGCAAACGCTGTGGACTTTTTGGATATGTTAAATGAACCCGTATAATAAATAGTTCCTATGAATTTAAGAGGAAGAAATAAAGTAAGCCCCGAATTTAGTATGGCTTCAATGACAGATATCGTATTTTTGTTATTGATTTTCTTTATGCTAACTTCTACATTGGTTACTACGGATGCTTTGGACTTGATTTTGCCAAAAGCCAAAGGAAAAACCGAACATAGCCAGAATATATCAGTAAGCATTAAAAAAAATCTTGAATATTATATCAACAAAAAACATATCAAAAAAGAAAATTTGGAAACTCGTTTAAAATCCAAATTGGACAAAGAAGAAAAACCCGTTATTATTTTACGTGTTGAGGAAGGAGTGCCTATTGAAAATGCAGTTTACGTGATGGATATTGCCAATAGAAACAATTATAAAGTGATTCTCGCCGTTCGTCCGAAGTAATTTTGGCATAAGAATTGAAACATTTTTGGAAAAAAAATTTTTGTGGAATATTTACAAGATAAACATAAAAGAAAGGGATTGATTGAAGCAACTATTGTAATGATATTGCTTATAATACTTATGTTTATCAGTGGAATGAAATATTTGGATCCGCCGCCTGAAACGGGAATTGCCGTAAATTTCGGAACTTCCGATAAAGGAAGTGGAATCATTCAACCGCAACATAATCAACCGCCAAAACCCGTAAAAGTCGAACCTGAACCTGCAAAAACTCAACCGCAAATGAAAGATAATGTCCTAACGGATGAGAAGGCGGATGCCCCTGTTATTAAAGATAGCAAGACTACCAAACCAAAAAAAGATATAAAACCGGTAAAAGATACCAAACCCAAACAACCACCCAAACCACAACCGGATAAAAATATAACGGATATACTCAATTCCGTAAAAAATGCGCCTGGTGAACAAACCAATAATTCCACAGGAGAAGGAAATGATAATCAAGCAGGAGACAAAGGAAGCACTTCTGGCGATCCGAATGCATCGGGATATTACGGAAACGGAGGAAATGGCAGTGGTGGTGGAAGTTATTTTTTGGGAAACCGAAAAGCTTTACATAAACCCAGACCTAAATTCTCTTGTAATGAACAAGGAAAAGTTGTAGTTAAAATATATGTAAATAAACAAGGAAAGGTTGTAAAAGCGGAAGGAGGAGTCAAAGGAACAACTAATCCTGCTCCTTGTTTGAAAAAAGCTGCCGAGCAAGCGGCAATGAAAACCACTTGGTCACCTGATGTAAAGGCTCCAAACCTGCAAATCGGGAAAATCATATATAACTTCAAAATACGTGAATAGCAAGTGAAATACGAAGAAGTTTTGGAATGGATGTATTCACAACTTCCTATGTATCAACGTAAAGGGAAGTCGGCTTACAAAAAAGATTTAACCAACATAAAGAAACTTGCAAAACACTTGGGCAATCCCGAAAATAAATTTCGCTCCATACATATCGCCGGAACCAACGGCAAGGGTTCCGTCAGTCATATGTTGGCTTCGGTTTTGCAAGAAGCTGGATACAAAACCGGATTATACACTTCACCGCATTTGGTGGATTTTAGAGAGCGTATCCGTATCAACGGACAAATGATACGCAAGAATTGTGTAATAAATTTTATCAAACGAAACAAAGATTTTTTTATCAAAAACCGATTGTCTTTTTTTGAGATGACGGTTGGCTTGGCTTTTGAACAATTTGCCAAAAAAAAGGTGGATATTGCCGTAGTTGAAGTGGGTTTGGGCGGACGTCTGGATAGCACAAATATTATAAATCCCGAAGCATCCGTAATTACTAATATCAGCAAAGACCATACGGCTATGCTGGGAAATGATTTGAAACCGATAGCTTTTGAAAAAGCAGGAATTATCAAACCGAATGTTCCAGTGGTGATAGGCGAATTGCAAAAGGAAACCATTGATGTTTTTAAAAAAATCGCCGGTGAAAAATCTGCTCCGTTGTATATTGCACAAAACAATAAACCATTAAAATACACAAGTGATTTAAAAGGCAATTATCAAGAGAAAAACATAAAAACCGTCTTGAAAACTTTGGAGATTTTACAATCGAAAGGTTTTGTAATTTCGGAAGCAGCGATAAAAAAAGGATTACTGAAAGTAAGAGAAAATACGGGATTACGCGGTCGTTGGGATATTACCCAAGAAAAGCCCTTGGTGATATTAGATACTGCTCATAACGAAGCGGGGATTAAAGAAGTTGTCAAACAACTTTTACAATTAAAATCTAATCAAATACATATAATATTAAGTATGGTAAACGATAAAGATTATGTTTCTATGCTTAAACTCTTTCCCAAAGAAGATGCTTTGTATTACATAACCAAAGCCGATATTCCACGGGCATTGGATGAAAAAATTTTATATAAGGCTGCGATAAAACTGGGACTCAAAGCCAGATTATATGAAAATGTCCATTCTGCAGTTGATGCTGCTATGATTGAAGCAGGCAAAAATGATGTAGTTTTTGTAGGAGGGAGCACTTTTACGATAGCAGATTTTTTAAAAAAAATAAATTTTTTATAAATTTTATAAATTTTTTGCTTATATTTGAGATATAATTATAAAAAAGTGTAAATATGTCAGTATTAAAAGTTGTGGAGCTGATGTCAAGTTCCAAAAAAAGTTGGGAAGATGCAACAGCCAAGGCTGTTAAAAAAGCCAGTAAATCTATCCAAGAGATAAAATCTGCCTATGTAAAAGACCAAAGTGTTGTGGTGAACAAAGGAGAAGTTATTGAGTATAGGGTAACTTTGAAGGTTACTTTTGTTGTGAAATAAAATAATAAAATAACATTATAAAATTTTTTTGCCGGAATTTTATTCCGGCTTTTTATTTTAAGGGTATTTTAATTGTAACTCGGGTTCCTATGGGTTTATTTTGGTCATTGGTTAAATCGGTAATGATAATTTCCGAATTTAATTTTCTGTTTTGAGTAAAAACACGCAATCTTTCTTTAGTAATTTTAATTCCCATCGACTCTTCATTAAGTAAAGCGGATTTGTTCAATTTAATTTTTTGAGCTTTATCTCTACCAATACCGTTATCGGTAATAATAATGTATATATAATCCTTCATTTTCTTTACTTCAACGGTGATTTTTTTTTCATTTTTTTTCATTGCCAGTCCGTGCCATATAGAGTTTTCTAAAAAAGCTTGCAGAATCATTGGGGGAACTTTAATTGTATATAAATCTAAGTTGTCGTCAATAGAGAAGATGTAGATCAATTCTTTATTGAAACGGTAATTTTCAATTTCAAGATAGAGTTTCATCATATCCAATTCTTCTTTGATACTTACTTCTCCGACGTAAGAAAAATCTAAAACTTTGCGTATGAATTTGGCAAATTTTGTCAAATAAACAATTGCATCTTTTTGGTTGTTATGAATGATAAAATGTTTAATTGAATTTAGTGAGTTAAACAAAAAATGCGGATTCATTTGAGATTGCAATGCGTGCATCCGAAGTTTTAAAATTTGCTTGGAATATTTCAAAGCCATTTTTTTTCTTTTTTCGGCTTCGTTTTCTTTGAGTAATTCTATTATCATTTGGGTTTTTTCGGCTACTTCTTTATCCAGTTTTTATGCTAACAAATCTTTTATTTTCAAATTTTCTTCGTGTTGATCTATAATCATCGCTTGCCATTTGTTTTTTTCTTCCAAAATAATTTTTTGTTTTTTTCCTAATCCGAGTGCAAAAAGGATGATTTCGAAAGTTATCACAAAATAAAAAATAACCCGGAAAGGATGTCCGGTATAAGTTAGTAGATGAGAAAATCCGGATAAAACCAAAAAAGTTCCCGAACCTATTACCAGATATTTTTTTACTGGAGATTCGGTTTCCCAAAAAACATATAATAAATAAACCGATAGCATCAGAATACTTGGTAAAAATACAAAATTATAGAGGTATTCAACGATTTTAAAATTTTTCATCAAAATGGATAAAAGCGTAGAAAATATCAAAATCACCAATGCATAATTTGCATATTTTATTACGATTTTGTTCCATTTCGGATTATAGCGTTCCAGTTCAATAAATGAAATTGCAAAATAAAGGTAAATTATTGAGTATAACCATTTTATAGGGTCATAGAATAATTTAAGGAAAGGTAAAAAACTTTCGGAGTGTTTAGTCAAAATAAAATTTTCATCGCGATGATAAGTGTAAATGAAAACCAAAAAAGCATACAAAGAATAATATAAATAACTTTTGTCTTTATGCTGAAAATATAAGAAAAAGTGATATACGCTTAAAATGAATAAAAATCCCGATACAAAAACAACTATTCCGTTGTCAATAGGATTAGCAAGTTCATCTAATATTTTGACTGACACCAACACATTTAAACTATATTAAGTGCATTCAACACTTCATTTTTGTGTGTTCTGGAAACGGGAACAACCATCCCGGACGAAAGAATAAGTTCCCCGCCGCCTTGTCTTATATATTCCACTACCTCTTTTATATTGACGATATATGATTTGTGAACCCGCAAAAACAAATCGGATGGACAGAGTCTTTCAATTTGCTTGATGCTTTTGGATACCAAAACCTTTTGTTTATCTTTTAAATACACTTGCGTATAACTTCCCTCGGATTTGCAATAGATAATGTTTTCAGGTTCAATCAACATAATTTTGTTACTTAATGATAAGGGAATTTTTTTGTAATCCTTTTTTTTATTGATAAAATTGTCCAGAATACGTTGAATATTGAAAAGCTCTTCGCCGGTTCCTTTGCGGTTTTTTACTTTTTGTATGGCTTCTATAAGTTCGTCGGGATCAATGGGTTTTAATAAATAATCGATAGCATTAGCTTTAAATGCTTGTATAGCATATTGATTGTAGGCAGTTGTAATAATTAAATCGAAATTGCGGTATTCTAATTTTTCCAACAATTGAAATCCATCCAATTCCGGCATTTCGATATCCAAAAAAACCAAATCCGGTTGTAAAGAATTGATACCTTCTATGGCTTTCACAGGATTAGAAAAGGTTTCGACTACTTCTATTTCTTTACAAAAATTTTCAATTTCCCATTTTAAACTTTCAATAGCCAGTTTTTCGTCATCAATAATTATTGTTCTCAACATAAGGCTTTTCTTTTTGTTTTTTTAAAAATACTAATAATTCTTTATTTAGAAAATGAAAATTTATAAAAATATCATTTGAGTTTATAAAATACCTTTTTTCTTATAAATGACATTTTCGGTTTATTGATAAAAATCTTAATTTTGGAAAAAATAAAGTATGCGAACAATTATTCAAAGAGTTAAACAAGCAAGTGTCCATATCGACGGAGAAATTTATGGAAAAATAGGGAAGGGATTGGTAATTCTGGTTGGCATTGAGAATGGAGACAACCCCGAAGATGCCGATTGGCTTGTGCATAAAATTATCAATTTAAGAATTTTTTCCGATGACGAAGGAAAAATGAATCGTTCACTTTTGGATATCGAGGGAGAAGTATTGATTATCAGTCAATTTACTTTACTTGCCAAGACGAAAAAAGGGCATCGTCCCTCTTATATAAGAGCTGCCAAACCTGAAATTGCTATTCCTCTTTATGAATATTTTATTGCTGAAATGAGTAAAAAAATAAATCATCCGCCACAAACCGGTAAGTTCGGTGCAATGATGGATATAAATTTGACAAATAATGGACCTGTTACAATCTTTATTGATACGAAAAATAAGGAATAAATGAATAGCAAAAGAATTTTTATAGGTAGTTTCATACGGTTAATAAAACTCGATAATAGTTTTGACGAAATAAAAAAAGTTTTTGATAAAGACAATAAAATCAGTTGGACAAGAACCACTGATAATTTTCATATTACCTATTATTTTTTAGGACAAACTCCTATTGATACCATTGAAGAAATCCAAAAATTTTTATCCGAAAAATATATTACTATTCAAGAAATTGAAGTTAAAGTAAAAGGATTGAATTATTTCAAAAGAAAGGGAAAACCTTCAATTTTATATGCCGAAATAGAAGAGAATAAAGAATTAACCGAAATTTTTAATCAGTTGGGAGAGTTTTTGTTAGCTAAAAATATAATTGAAAAGAAAAATCCGAAATTTACACCGCATATTACCTTGGGAAGAATAAAAAAAGCTTCACAATCGTTTGACAATGCAATTAAACAATTTAGAAAAAACGATTTCGGGAGACAGAACGGTATAAAAATTGAAGTTATAGAAAGCATATTACATCCCGAAGGAGCTTTATACAAACCTTTAAAACTATAAAAATGAATTTAACGGAATTGCAAAAAGAAGTAGATCAATGGATAAAAACATACGGAGTCAGATATTTTGACCCGCTGACCAATATGGCTATATTAACCGAAGAAGTAGGAGAGGTGGCTCGAATAATGGCTAGGCGATACGGAGAACAGTCCGAGAAGGAGACAGACAAAACCAAAGATTTGGGAGAAGAATTGGCTGATGTATTGTTTGTTGTTACCGCTATTGCCAATCAAACCGGAGTGGATTTGCAAAAAGCTTGGGAAAAACGAACGCTTGAGAAAACACAAAGAGATTTTAACAGGCATAAGAATAATGATAAATTGAATGATTGATTTTTTTTGGTGGGTGAGAGGTAATATTTATATAACGTCCACGTGTATGGTGCGGTGCGACCCGACCAGCCGGAACTTTCAAATTATGCAACAAATTTAACAAAAAATCCCGAACCACCAAATCTTGCCTTAAACTCGCACTGCACTATACACTTTGTTGGTAGCAGTTATTCAACTTCCATATAATTTTTTACAATACACCATCTTAATCTAAACAATACAAAATTTTGAAAAAAATTTACGGTGTAAACATACTTAAACCTTAAAATTTAATATTCTCTCATCATTGTTTATACAAATTACAGGTACCTTTAAATTAAAATTACTGTTTAAAATAATGAATTAAAATACCCGATGGATGATAATAAATTATTTCATTATTTGCTATTTTCTCAAATTCATAAGATGTGATTTGTGTTCCAATATTAACATCAAATTTTATTTTATATGAATTGTTTGTTATGTACTCATTTACTTCTACATTATTTTGTTCTACAAGTGTTTTATAACAGGTAGTTTGATAACTCGAAATTGCACAAAAATTATCGGATTTAAATTCAAATCCGGTGTTACCGTTTACATTGTCAATCCATCTTCCAATTATCCAATTAGGAGGATTAATAGAATTAGTATTAGTATTATTTTTTTTACAAGTGGAGAAAAATAATAAAACGAATATAATGGTCAAACTTTTTTTCATAGTATTATTAATGTTAAATATTTATAGTTTATAAAATATGTTAGTTGTTCCATTATGTGTTATTTTAAGTTCATTGCCGTTAATAATAAACTCCCTTCCTCCATCAGTATTATCAAAATATATAGCGCCATTAAAATCTTGGTAGTCGTATGTAAAATTTTTTGAACCATCATAATTTTCATTACCATCAGAAGTGTTATATTCAATATGGTAATCACTGTATCCTCTAGTAGTGGATGTAAAATTAAGAACTTCTTCTTCATATGTTATATAAAGATTGTTTGTGTATTGTTTTTCATATTTCCATTTTGTTCCTGTAAGGTTATTCTTTAAAGTATTATCTTTTTTACAAGATTGGTTAATAATTACCCCAAACGTAATAAAAGTTAAAATCAAAACTATTTTTTTCATAATAAATAATTTTAAATTACGCCTACTCCCGATAAGTTTAAAGTCAGCGTTTCGGCATATTCCTGACCGTTGGTAGCGGTCGGTTGGAATTTTACTCGGGTTGCCGTATTCCTTTTTTTGTTTCTTTGGCTTTTTTTACTTAGGATTTTTTTCTAGCCAAAATATCGAATCAGTCGATGACTTTTGAATACTTAAACCGTCGTTAGCTTCTTTCCTATTGCTATCAACTAATTTATATCACTACAAATCCCAAAAAATTGTAGCCGTTTTAATACAATTCAAAAATAAAAAACAATTTTTAAATAACAAAATATAATACAATTTTATTTAAAAATACTTGGTCCCGTTCCAAGTGTTTTAGCTAGGTTCAAATAAATTTAAAAATTTTATAAATATTTTAAGTTTTCTATATCCTTAGTAAATCTATGTTACTCTTACTGTGAAATAAAAAAGATTAGTTTTTTTCTCACGCTTATAATAAAATACTTAAATTTGAAACTACATTTATTTTTTCATTGAGCAAAGCAAAAATATTCATCGATGGAAAAAAGTAATGAAAAAAATTTTATTTATGTAATTAATGTTAAAAGATATGATATCAAAAAAAATAACTATTTTCGTGCTATTGATTTATATAAATATGTCAGCACAAAACCAAACGGAAAAAGCCATTTTTGCAGGGGGATGCTTTTGGTGTACCGAAAGTATTTTCAAAGAACTGAAAGGAGTAAAAAAAGTAACGCCCGGATACACGGGGGGCAAAAGAAAAAACCCTACTTATGAACAAGTGTGTTCGGGAGCTACCGGTCATGCCGAAGCTGTGGAAATTATTTATAACCCCAATGAAATTAGTTATGAAGAATTATTGGAAATTTTCTTTGCCACACACGATCCGACTACTTTAAACCGGCAAGGAAATGATGTAGGAACGCAATATCGTTCGGCTATTTTTTACACTACGGAAAAGCAAAAAGAAATTGCAGAAAATTATATCAAATTTCTCAATGAGAGTGATGTTTTTGACCAATATATCGTAACGGAAGTTGTCCCTGCTACTGAATTTTATGAAGCGGAAGATTATCATAAAAATTATTTGGAGCGTAACCCGGATAATCCATATTGTCATTATGTAATTCTACCCAAATTGGAAAAATTTAGAAAAAAATATGCCGATAAATTAAAGTAAAAAAGTAATATGAAAAAACAATATTTTACTCCCGATTATAAAAAATTGATTTGGAGTATCATTTTTGATTTATTGGGAATGCTATCATTTACTATTCCGGGCATTGGAGAATTTGAAGATGTCATTTGGGCTCCGGTAGCTTACTGGTTGATGACACGCTTATATCCGGGAACCATTGGAAAAATTAGCGGATTTATTACTTTTATAGAAGAAGCTTTACCCGGAACCGACTTTATTCCTACTTTCACTTTGACCTGGATATATGAGAATTTTATAATCAGACCTAAAGAATTAGGTAGTAAGAAACGTTAAAATTTTAAAAAATACAAAAAGATATACAATTTTGTCTTATATTTGCAAAGTGAAATTAGTTTTTCATAATGATTAGGTTTTAGGATTAACAGGACAGGTCGCAATTTTGCGGCTTGTCTTGTTTTTATACTTTAAATAAATCCGAGATAATCCCTTCTATTAAAAATAAATTATCGGGTGCGGATTTTAAAAAATTATTTTCCAATAGCAATTTTCCTTGTTTGATATATTGTGCTGCTTCTTGTAACAAATCTTTTTTAAAATCAGGTTGAATATTTTCAATTTTCCTTAAATCTACTCCCCACATGGTTCGTAAACCGGTCATAATTGTTTCATTGTAAATATCTTTTTTGGATAAAATTTCTTTTTCAAAAAATCTATCGTTATTTTCTATCTTTTTGATATACAGATAATTATTTGCAATATTCCATTGTCTTTCTCCTGCTTTATAAGAATGTGCCGATGGTCCCAATCCCATATACGGAATATTTTTCCAATAAGAAGTATTATGTTGTGATAAAAATTTTTCTTTTCCGAAATTTGAAACTTCGTAATGCAAAAAATTAGTATCTATTAGTTTTTTTCTTAAAATATCAAATTGTCGGGCGGCTTGTTCGTCAGAAACTTCGGGGAATTTTTTTGTTTTAATAAAATGTGCAAGGGCGGTTTTTTGTTCAACGGTTAAGGCATAGGCAGAAATATGAGGAATTTTAAATTCCAATGCTTTTGTAATATTTTTTATCCAACGCTCGTCCGAAAGTCCGGGAATTCCATATATCAAATCAATTGTGAGATTTTCAATTCCATGATTTTGAGAAATTTTTATAGCAGTTTCTGCCTGTTGTGCATCATGTGAACGATTTAATTTTTGTAAATCTACATCAAAAAAAGATTGAATGCCAATACTTAACCTATTGATACCAAATGTTTTATAAGTTTTTGTTTTATCAATGCTTAAATCGTCGGGATTGGCTTCCAAAGTAACTTCGACAGGATTTATTTTAAAAAATTTATAAAGTTTGTTTAAGATTTTCTCAATATCCGAGGGAGGAAGTATGGAAGGAGTTCCGCCACCGAAATAAATGGTTTCAAAACTATAATCTTTCCATTTTTCTTGTTTCAATTCAATCTCTTTAAGTATTGCATTGATAAGTTTATCCTTGTTTTTCAAGTTTGTCGAAAAATGAAAATTGCAATAATGACAAGCTTGTTTGCAAAAAGGAATATGAATATAAATACCAGCCATCAGTCCAAAAATCCAAAGATTAAAAATAAAATTGCAGAGATACCGCCTGCAAGTAATGCATAAGGCAGCTGTGTTTTTACATGGTCAATATGGTCGGAAGCCGATGCCATGGATGAAATGATTGTGGTGTCCGAAATGGGGGAGCTGTGATCGCCAAAAACTCCACCGCTTAAAACCGCAGCAATTGATAAATACGGATTGACGTGTAAAATCTCTGCCATAGGAACTGCAATGGGTATCATAATGGCGAAAGTTCCCCAAGAAGTTCCGGTGGAAAATGCGATAAAAGCTGATAATAAAAAAATAATGACCGGAACAAATCCTGCCGAAATATGTTCTTTTGCCAATCCGGCTACATAATTTCCCGTTCCCAATTCTTTGGTAACACTGCTAATGGCAAATGCCAACATCATAAGTAAAGCCAAGGGCATCATTTCCGATATTCCTTTGAGAACCCAATCGAACATTTCGGTAAATTTCATTATTTTTTGTGTGCGATAGAGTATCATTGCTACTAAAATTGCTGTGATGACGGCAAACAATACAGCTGTTGAACCTGAACCGTTTTCAATAGCGGTAAATATTTTTTTTATGGAAAACTTCGGATAAATCGTTTGGGCTTTTTTCCAACCATCCATTATCAAAATTATGGGCATCATTCCCACCATAACCAATATGGGAATAATCATATTAATGCTTTTGGTTTTAATATTTTCAACAGGCGAAACATTTGTTAGCGCATCGGAAATCATAGGTTTGGCATTATCATCTAATAATTTACCTTCTTTTTCTACACGAATTTCCGCATTTTTCATTGGACCGATATTAAAATCGAAAAATATTACAATCAATACTAAAATCAAAGCTAAAAACGGATAGAAATTATACATCATACTTTTGAACAACACGCTAAATCCCCCTTGTATTCCTTGCGTGAGTAATAAACCCAAAATAAAAGCTCCCCAAGCATTAAAAGGTATAAGAATTGAAGTAGGAGCAGAGCTACTATCGGCAATATATGCCAATTTTTCTCGTGAAATTTTCATCTTATCAAAAACCGGACGAAAAACCGTTCCGACAGTCAAAGAGGAAATACTGGTCTCTACGAAAATTATAACCCCTGTTAGCCAAGCCAAAAACTGCACTTTTTTTCTATTTTGAGGATTTTCGGAAATTGACAAACCACCCAATTTTTTGTCCAATAAATCTACAAAACCTTGAACACCACCGGATTTTTGAATTAAAATAATCAATCCGCCTACCAAAGCACTGAACATGATGGTTTTGGTATTTCCTTCGCTTTTGAAAACATTGACCAAAGACATAATGGTATCGTAAAAACCTTGAAAAATATTTCCATGATCAATGATTATCCAACTTATAAAAATACCAAAAAGTAAGGCGATATATACTTGTTTGGTTCTGATAGCCAGTATAATAGCCAATAAAGGCGGTAGAATGGAAAGAAAACCGTAATCGTGCATTGTTTTTTTTGCTAATATAATAACTAAATTGTTAATAATCTTACTTTGCGAAGTCTTTGCATGCTTTCGTCTTTGCGGTTTACAAAATGAAGGCGCAAGGTATTTTAAAAATTTTTATTTTTTAAGATAATTTTATAGCTAATATTTTTAGGAAAAGTTTATTTTTGTTTAACAATAAAGATTTTTTATGGGAAAAGGCGATTGCGGTTTGCCCGCGTGAGTGGTTGTAGCGGTTAGCTCCCGCACTTGAAAATGCTACAAAAATTCAAGAAACAAAGCGACCGTAGGAAGCTCTTGGATATTGAATATTTTTGTGCATTTTTCAAGGAGGGACTATGAGCGGAAAACACGACCCGTGGACTTTTGGCGGCTGGTTTTGGAAGGGACACGCCCAAATTATGTTTTAAATGGAAATTATTAAAAAAATTATATGTTATGAAAAAAATTGCTTTGATTACAGGAGCTACCAGTGGAATAGGCAAAGCCAATGCTTATAAATTTGCTGAAAACGGATATCACCTTATCCTTACGGGAAGAAGAAAAAAACGTTTGAAAAATATCAAAGAAGATATTGAGAACAAATTCGGGGTGAAGGTTAAGATTTTGGTTTTTGATGTGCGAATTTATGAACAAGTTAAAGCCTCGTTGAATTCATTGCCGACAAAATGGCAAAACATTGATGTGCTGATAAATAATGCGGGCTTGGCTGCGGGATTGGATACTATTCAAGATGGAAAATTGAAAAATTGGGAACAAATGATTGATACCAATGTGAAGGGATTGTTATATGTGTCAAAAATCGTGATGCAATGGATGATAGAAAACGGCAAAGGACACATTATTAATATCGGGTCAATTGCCGGAAAAGAAGTTTATCCAAAGGGAAATGTCTATTGTGCTAC
>JALSPZ010000085.1 GCA_026985675.1 Flavobacteriales bacterium | reverse complement strand
TCATTCCGTGAACTTCGGATTGTTTGATATTAAATCCGGCTTTTAGTGCGGCTGTATCCAAGACTGCCGAAATGGTTAAAATTCCTTGTCCGCCTACGCCTGCTATTATGATGTCTTTTTTCATAGGTTTTTAATTTATTTTATTAATTAGCGTCTGTCTAAGAATCCAATTTATTCATTAATTACATATTTTTACCCAGTTAGTTGAGACAGAAAATCTTTTCAATTTATTTTTTTCTTTTAGTAGAGTTTATCCTTCAAGCTATTGAGACAATATATGCTCTGTCTTTATCATAAACATAGCATAAGTCTTAAAATCAATCCCTCGGTCTCTCATCTAGGCAAGATTGCCCTATGTTTTTATTAACACTTTAATAAACCATCAAGCATCAACCATTAGAAATTAATAACTCGGCGTCAAAGTATTAAACTGCCTTGCCAATTCTTTTTTATCGTTGGACATCGTTACACAAGGACGTTGTGCAATAATCAACGAAACGCCTTGATAATCCAATTCTTTTTTTATGATTTCCACGTTTTTATCGTGATATTTTTTTAATGGAATTATCACTTTGATATGTTCCTCTTCAACTCCCAGTCCTTTGGCTATATCATAAAGTCGTCCCATTGCAGCTGATGGTTGCGCCCCAGTCATTGCAACGGCAGAGTTATCCGAAATAATAACCGTTATAGGTGATTTAGCCCAAACGGCACTCAACAATCCGGTCATTCCCGAATGTGTAAATGTGGAGTCGCCGATAACGGCAATTGAAGGAAGCAAGCCTGCATCTGCCGCTCCTTTTGCCATCGGTATGGAGGCGCCCATATCTATCAAAGTGTCAATACTGTCGTAAGGTTCAAGAACGCCCAACGAATAGCAACCGATATCCGAAAACACTCTGTTATCACCAATTTCGGGAATAATATCATTGAGTTCTTCATACAAATCGATGTGTCCGCATCCCAGGCAAAGTTGCGGCGGTCTTCCGGCTACGATTTGAGGTATATCTTCATTTATTTTGTCTTCCAATCCCAAAGCATAAGCAACAATATTCGGGTTGAGTTCTCCTGTTCGGGGAATGGCTCCTGTTAATCTGCCGGTTACTTTTTGCTCACGTCCCAGAAAATCGCTTATCATTTCTTCTATAAACGGATAGCCGTCTTCCAAAACCAATATTTTTTCGTTACGGTCAAATATTTGGGCTACTAATGATTTGGGTAAAGGATAATGCGAAACTTTTAATAAATCATAGGGTAATCCGTCGGGAAAATTTTCCAATAAATAATTAACGGCAATCCCCGAAGCGATGATACCCAATTTATTATCTTTTCCTTCTTGATAATCATTCCATTGGGATTGTTCGGCAATTTTTTCCAATTCTTTTTGTTTTTCAATGAGATTTTTATATTGGATTTTGGCAAAAGACGGAATCAATGCAAAACGTTTGGTATCATTAGGTAAGTTAAGTTTGTTTTGTGGTAATTTATCTTTTACTTCTACATTGGCTCTTGAATGAGAAAGGCGTGTAACCGAACGCAAAAGCACGGGAAGTTTAGTTTTTTCGGAAAGTTCAAAAGCATAAGCCATCATATCATAAGCTTCTTGTTGATTAGAAGGTTCCAAAACAGGAACCATAGCAAATTTTCCATAAAAACGCGAATCTTGTTCGTTTTGGGACGAGTGTTGTGAAGGATCGTCGGCAACTATAACAACCAAACCGCCGTTAATTCCCGAAATAGCCATATTGATGAAAGCGTCGGCGGCTACATTTAAACCTACGTGTTTCATCGTAACAATGGAACGCTTGCCGGCAAAGGACATTCCCAAGGCTTCTTCCATAGCCACCTTTTCGTTGGTAGCCCAATGTGCAACAATCCGTCCTTCTTTTGTTTCTTTTTGTTTTTCTATATATTCTATAATTTCCGTTGAAGGTGTTCCGGGATATCCGTAGGCTCCTGAAATTCCTGCATCCATGGCTCCCTGTGCAATGGCTTCGTTTCCCAATAATATTTTTTGCATAGCAAAAGCTTTTTTTTGTTTAAAAAAACATTTATGCTTTAAAGTTACAAATTTTTTAATTTTAAATCCATTTAATTTATCATATAATAATTTATCATATAAACAAAAAGCAGCTTTTTGAAGCTGCTTTTTATATGGAAATTTTAATGTTAATATTCAACTCCGAACTTCCGTTAATTTATCAATAGTTTTTTAATACTTTGATGAGAGCCATTTTTAATTTCAATCAGATATAGTCCTTTTTTAAAGGATGAAACATTTAAATTGGTATTAAAATCGGTTCCGTTAGAAGTGATTTTTTTTCGGATAACTTCCCGTCCGCTGATATCCAATAATCTGATTTCAACAGGCAGTTGATTATCTTTTTTAAAGCTTATTTGCACATTATTTAAAGCCGGATTGGGCCATATATTTAATGCTTGCAAATTATTATTTTCAATACCGCTGGTAACGATATGGCATATTTCCACACCCCAACTTACTATGGTTCCAACGTCTTGGGCGGCATTATCACTCACCCATAATGTCCATGTTCCATTGGCATTTTCACCATAAAAATCCGACAAGTTCCCTACAGGTTTTATATGTCCTTGAATACTACTACAATTCAAATTATTGCCGTCGTCATCAAAAGTAGCAATAATATTATCTTGGCTTCCACAATTTTGATTGTATAAAACTACTTCTGTTCCGGAAGGAGAAATTACTTTTATAATTAAATCCTGAATATATGTATGGGCAATATTCAAATTGATATTTACATCATTTATGATATTATTATCCGAAACATTAATTGTAGTAGAAGTACCACTAGGATTATTATCGGGGATATTTACATTGGTATTGGAATCCGTAGTCGTATTACATACATTTTGAAAAGTTCCAATGGAAATTTTTCCTTTGGCCAAGTCAAAGAAATATCGATTATGACCTTTGATCATTATTCTACCGTTAGGGCTATCTATTCCGGAAGGGACCGTAATGGTTTCACTTCCATCGTTTGGAACATCGGAAGCCAATACATAATCGAATGAAATTCCGTTATTATCCGAAAATAAAATATCAACGGTTCCACAATTAACCTGTCCTCCGGTTGTTCCGGCAACATCCCAAGTTATGGTTTTGGTTTGCCCTACTTGCCAAACTTCATCTGCTCCTTGTGAAGTTACACGAAAAGGTCCTGTGCTTCCATCCACTTGCAATCCAACAATTTGAGCAGGTGTTTGTCCTCCCCCGGGATGATTATCTCGAACGGTTACGACAAAATTCATATTTCGGCTTACACTCGGTAGAACTTCCCAAGTAGAACCATAGGAATTGTCCAGTATATTCCCAATCGGAGGGAAACTTCTGTAATTTTTTTCGGTTGGCAGATATGATCTGAACATCGGACCAGCCGTATTGGTTGATACTGGTGTGTAAGCATTGATATTAGAGTCATTAATAACATCAACTTCTTCCCAACAATAAGTTAAGAAATCGTTTTGAGTATCGGTAGCATTGGCTTCCAAAATAAAAGGTGTTGATTTGGGGACATAATTATTGGTGTAGGTAACCGTATTTACTTGCGGTGCAGTATTTCCAATATTTGATTGTTGTGCACAAGTGGCATAATTTGTAATAAAATCGGTAATCTCGCTTATACTGACTACATGAAAATAATCATCACTGTGATTTTGCACATTTGGAGAACAAACACCGGCATAGGCCATAATGGTAGAACCGCTTCCGGGTTCAACGGAAGTTCCCATATTTCTGTTACTTTGACAAGAGTTGGCAAAAGTATGATTGGCACCAAATGAATGACCTACTTCGTGGGCTACATAATCCACATCATAAGGATCTCCAATGGGATTAGCTGATCCGGTTACCGAACGGGCTTTTTGACTGGAACTGCAAATAACTCCCAAACCGGAAATTCCTCCCCCCGGATATGTAGAAAATAAATGTCCACCATCATAATTATTTACTCCGATATATTGATTCAAAACATTGGTGTTATTGTTTAACATGCTGATAATATCAGAATTATCATAAGGGTCGGTATTCGGATCTAAAAATATCACTTGGTCTTCATTGGATACCAGTGCCAAATGAATACCCAAATCACGTTCATAAATAGTATTAAGTCTATCCACCGTTGTTGTAACGGCTGCTAAAACGACAGCTTTTTTTTGTGCATCTGTGGCATTGGAAGGGATAACTCCCGCTTGAATAGCCAAATTTACGTGATATTGAGAATATTCCCCAGTCGTTCCTACGGCATAACGATAGGTTCTTAAAACTCCGTCAGTGGATTGACGTGAATTTTGCAATTGTTCATTAAAATTCGTATGATCTTGTGTAAAACATTCAAAAGGTTCGGCAGCTAAATCGGTTTTTTTATAGACCCAATAAATTTTGTTTTGCGGATTAATTGCTTGAATAATTTCAGCTGATTTGCCGGGTTTAAAAATTTCAATATTAACTCCCCAAGGACTTATAACAATGCTTGCTTGCGAAGGTTTTTTTAAACCAAAGGCTCTATAAGTTTGTATTCCGGGAAATTTTTGTTGCAGACCGGCACTTAATGTGGATGATTTATAAACTTTATAAACGGAAAAGTTCCCGTCGGTAGAAGGTAAAACAATCCGGATACCTTCTTGTCCCGAATATAAATCCGGGGCTTGTGTTAATTCTTGTTTTAGCCCTTGTTCCGCAAGGGTATAGGTGGTGTAATTATCAGGAACTCTTTCTTGGGGAAAGATTACATTTTGATAATTTCCTTTAAAAGATGTCCAATAATTTTTTTGTGCATAGCTGAAAAAGCTAATGCCAGCAAATAGTAATAAAATAATTTTTTTCATTTGTATAAATATTTTTTAATAAGTGTCTTTTGCAAATCTAAAATAAAATATCAGTTTTCAAAAAAAAATTAACAGCATAGGATAATTTTTTTATAAATTATTGAATAAAAGATAATCAATTTTTTAGAAGAATTTACGAAGGGGTTCTCTTCTTTTGTCGTATTTAATATCTTTAAGAATTGAAGATTTGATTCCGATATAAAAATACCAGGATTTATAGCGTCCCAAAGGTTTCCAATCGAAGCGCATCACCCAACTTTTTAGATCTCTTGTAAAATTTAGTGTGGTAATAGTAAAACCCTTGTTAACCAAATCGTATCCGCTTCTAAAACCTACTCGCCAGTTTTCCGTAAAATTAACATCTCCTGAAAAGTTCAAAGTATTTCCCGTGATAGCTTTCGGGTTATCCGGATTGTAAGCCGGATGTGTGTATCTGAAATCATAAGTGAGTTTTAAATTCCAGTTGATGGGATTGTAGTAAGCCTCAATTTTCTGATTTTTTTTCTCGTTTTTATCATCCGAAGTTTTTTCAAAGGTTTTGTTACTAAAATCATATCCGGTATTAAAATTAATAGTTTGAAAACGTCCGGGACCGTTTCCTTGTGTAAGAGCAAAATCTTTGGAAACAATACCGTTATGTAGGTCATAGGGGTCAAAAATTGATGATAATTTGATGTTTAAACCTTTGGTTAATTGGAAGCTTGAAGTAAGATTAAATTTGGATAATTGCATAGAATCTTTTAAAAAATTATACGAATTGGAAATGGTTAAAAATCGTAAACGTTTTATTTTTCCGTCTTTGGTTTTGTATTTGGCTTCAAAGACTTGGGTCAAAGCCATCATTAGATTTTTGTTTTCGGTAATATCGGGTTTTCCATACATATTTTGATCGAATTCCGTATATTCTACATATTCTCCGGGAGATTTTTCATAAGATTTGATAAATTGTTCAAATTTGGGACGATAAGAATAGCTAAATGAAGGAGTAATCGTATGTCTTATCCCCATTATTTTTTTATCATCGCCAAAGAGATAAGTTCCAAATATGTTTGTGGAAAGTGAAGCATTCATATTTAAACTTCTAAAAGATTTGAACCCTGTTTTTTCTTCAATAATTTCCGCTCCGTTTCCGTTATTTGCAGTAGGATCCCAATGTTTTTCCAAATATTGCAATGCCCATACTTCCTGATAGTTGATGCTGGGTTGAAAATTGAAATATTTGAAAAGTTTAATATCGGTTTTTAAAGGGATTCTATGTCTTGCGGCTACTTCTTTTCCTTCCCATACGCGTTTGGTAAATAAGAGGCTGTCTGTTGTGCGGATGGTATTTTGTGCATCAAAAGTATAGTTAAGATTGATTTTTTGAAAAGCATTTTTTTTCATTCCGTTTTTTGCAAAAGGGTATAAGCGATCTGTATTTAAGCTGATTTGCGGAAGGGTCAAAGTTATTTGTTGCTGAGTTACTTTTTGATTGTTACTCAAAGTCATGGTCATATGTAAAGGTAAATTCCTAAAATTTTTACTATAACTGATAGATGAATTTATTTCGTTTTGCAATTGATTATTTACGTTACTAGCAACATAATAATTGTCTGAATTTCTATAATATGTGCTACTACCAAATCTTACATTAGCCGAAAAATTGCTTAGTGGACTGCTTTTGGAGTCTTTGTGATGATTCCAGGTGATATTCCAAAGGACATTTTTGGCATAATCCGGTAATCCGATAACAGAAGTAATTTGATTTTCATAATTAAAATTGAAACTTCCGTTGTATCGATATCTTTTTTTATAACGCGAACCTAAATGCAAAGCATAACTTCCGTTGGTATAAAAATCGGTCGTAGTGGTTAAATCCAAATAAGGATTGATTGCCCAATAGAAACCTCCGTTTTGTAAAGAAAACCCTTTGGTACTTTGTCCGATATTTGGGACTATAAATCCGGAAGCTCTTGTTTTCATCAACGGAAAGAAGCCAAAAGGAATAACAAAAGGTGTAGGGACATCTTCTATCCACATTTGAGTAGTTCCGACTATAATTTTTTTACCGGGAACAATTTTTCCTTTTTTTGCCAGAAAATAATATTCGGGATGTTTACGATCTTTAGAAGTGGTAAATTTTACATTGGCAACGAACATCACACTGTCGTTGTATTTTTTTGAAACTTCGCTGAGCAAACTTATATCGCCTTCTTTGGTGTAGGTGTTCCAAACCAATGCTTTTTTGGTTTCATAATTAAAACGTATGCTATCGTTTTCGGTTTTGGTATTTCCTTGAATAAAAACAGGACGTTGAGAAGGTTTTCCTAAAGAATCGGGTATGCGTCCTGCATAAACTTCTTTTTTGCCGTAATCTACGTAAATAACACCGGCAGTTAGTTCAAAATCTTTATATTTGATATGAGCTTTATTGTAGAGCTTGATAAATTTCTTTTTTTGGTTGATTTCCGTATAATCTTCCGCAAAATGATAAAGTTCGGAGGAGAGCGCTCCTTTTTTTAAACTGTCGGTTTGGGTTTGAGAAGTATCTATAATCACTTTTTTTATACTGTCCCGTCTTATATTTAATGTGTTTGTTTTGAGAGAATCCGGAGAAAATACCGTTTTTTTTCTTATGACAAATTTTTGCAAACTATCTTTTGTAGAATTATTTCTTGAATCAATCTGAGCAAAAACAGAAGCGGAAAACAAAAACATCCACATAAAAAATAATCCAAAACATATTTTGGTAAACAATTTGCTTATGTTATTTTTGTAAATTGACATAGATTGATTTAGAAAATCCAAAAATAATTAATTTGTTAGAAACTTATGTATAAAAATATAAAACAAATTTTCATTTTATTTATTATAGCAAATTTTATGCTAAACCCTTTTCAAAATTTATCGGGGCAGCAAAAAAAATTTAAAGTTGTAATAGATGCCGGACACGGAGGACACGATACGGGAACCCGTGGAACCGGAAAAATGAAGAAAAAAGAAAAAGATGTGGCTTTGGCAGTGGCTAAATTGGTCTATAAAAAACTATCAAAACATCCTGAAATCCAACCTATTCTTACTCGAAATAAGGATATTTTTCTCGAATTGTGGGAACGAGCGGAAATTGCCAATAAGAAAAAAGCGGATTTGTTTATTTCCATTCATTGTAATGCCAATCCCAATAAACGAGCTGCCGGTTCGGAGACTTTTGTTTTGGGAATTCACCGTAACAAAGACAATTTGGAGGTTGCCAAGCGTGAAAATTCGGTAATCAAATTAGAGAAAGACAATCATTTGAAATATGAAGGTTTTGACCCTGCTCATCCTGAATCTTTTATCGGGCTAAGTCTTATGCAAGAGCAGTTTTTGGATCAGTCCATAAGGTTGGCGGCTCTTATTCAAAAGCAATATAAAAAACATCTCAATAATATAAAAGACAGAAGTGTTCAGCAAGCGGGATTTGCTGTTTTGCGTCTAACTTATATGCCGAGTGTGCTAACCGAAATAGGATTTCTTACCAATCCCAAAGAAGAAAAACTTTTAAATTCCACCCAAGGACAAGAAAAAATTGCTCAATCCATAACCGATGCTATTATAGAATATTATAAATACATTAAAGCCAATACACAAGTGCAAGTTATTAGCACAAAACCCGAAACTTCCCGGAAGAAAATTTATAATGGAGTGATTTTTAAAGTTCAATTGGCAGCTTCCAGAAAAAAAATAGCTTTGAAACCTGAGAATTTTCATCGACTACCGGATTTGTCATTGGTGAAAGTGGGTCAATGGTATAAATATTATGCCGGTAAAACTTCTGATTATTCAAAAATTTTAGAATTAAAAGAAAAAGCACGAAAATTTTATCCTACTGCATTTGTTGTTGCTTATAAAAATGGAAAAAGAATTGATTTAAAACAAATTTTAAAGAAATAATTATAAAAAATGTTTTAATTTGCAATAATAATTGTTAACCTTGATTATGATAAAAAAAATTAAAATATCAAGACAAGCTAAAACGGGTATGATTGCCATTATAGCATTAGCTTTATTTATTTGGGGTTTTAATTATCTCAAAGGCAAGGATATTCTAAAAAAATATAATACATATTATGCTGTTTTGGATAATGTGGAAGGCGTGGTTAAATCAACTCCTGTAACTTTAAAAGGGATTCCTATAGGAACTGTTGAAGATTTGGAATTTACGCCGGATATGCAAAATACCGTAATGGTTTTGAATATCGACAGTGATTATAAATTTACCCGCAACAGCAAGATAAAAATATATGGAGGAAATATTATGGGAGGTAAAAGCGTAGCTATTGTTCCTTCCGAAGGAAATCAAATGGCAAAAGACGGAGATACGTTAAGTGTAATGAAAACTCCCGGAATGTTTGATTTGGTTAATGAAAAATTAGACCCTTTACAAAATAAGCTTTTGAGTTCATTAACATCCTTGGACTCTATTTTATTTGGAGTTAATAATATTTTGGATAATCAAACGCAAAAAAATATTAAAACCGGACTAGCTGATTTGTCTGTAACGATTAATCACTTTAAAAAAACTTCAAAAGAATTGGATGATTTATTGAGCCGAAACAAAGAAAATCTTACTGGTACTTTTAATAATTTTCATAAAATTTCCGAAGATTTTGCCGTACTGTCCGACTCTTTAAAAAATTTAAAACCCGGAGAGCTTTCAGCCAAGCTTAATCAAAGTATATCACAATTGAATTTGACCCTAAAAAAATTGAACAAAGGCGAGGGAACTATGGCAAAATTGATGAATGACAAACAGCTTTACGATAATTTGGAAAAATCCACAAAAGAGCTGGAACTTTTGCTAAAAGATTTGCGTGAACACCCCAAAAAGTATGTTCATTTCTCAATTTTTGGAAAAAAAGATAAAAATCAGTAGAAAAAAATTCTTTTGTTGTATTTTTACTTTCAAAATTAACTCTGGATTATGCAATATATAGATAATATTATTTTTGTTATTCTGCTAGGAATAGGCATAGGTTATTTTACTTATAACATAAAAAAAGCTATCCGAAATGTAAAACTGGGCAAACCTTCTAATCGTAACGACAGAAAAGATGAACGATGGAAAAATATGCTTTTAAAAGCATTCGGGCAACAAAAAATGTTTAAAAGACCTATTCCGGCTTTGCTTCACCTGGTGGTTTATTTGGGTTTTATAATTATCAATATTGAGGTTATTGAAATTATTATCGATGGTATTTTCGGTACGCATCGTGTGTTGCATCCACTTGGAAAATTTTATAATTTTTTGATAGGCGCTTTTGAATTTCTTGCCGCTTTGGTTATTGTTGCCGTTGTAATTTTTTGGATTAGACGTAATGTTTTAAAACTTTTGCGTTTTCAAAATCCCGAAATGAAGGGCTGGCCCAAAAAAGATGCTAATATTATCCTTTATTTTGAAATGGTTTTGATGTCGGCGTTTTTGATTATGAATGCGGCGGATTACAAACTTCAATTATTGAAATACGGACATTATTATTTTAAAGAAGGAATTGTAGGCGGTTTTCCGATAAGTAGTTATCTAATAAGCTTTTTGCCCGATAATGTTCAATCGCTGGTAATGATTGAACGCGGTGCTTGGTGGTTTCACATTATAGGGATATTGATTTTCTTGAATTATCTTTATTTCTCCAAACATTTACACATCCTTTTGGCTTTTCCAAATACTTATTATGCAAAATTGCCGCCTCTTGGCAAAATTGATAACTTGGAAAGCGTAAAAAAAGAAGTGCAACTGATGATGGATCCCAATGCAGACCCATATGCCGCTCCGCCGGAGGATGCAGGAGAGCCTGAACGCTTTGGTGCCAAAGATATTTTTGATTTGGAATGGGTTTATTTGCTCAACGCTTATACCTGTACTGAATGTGGACGTTGCACGGATGTTTGTCCGGCTAATCAAACCGGTAAAAAATTATCTCCGCGAAAAATTATGATGGATGTGCGAGATAGAATGGAAGAAGTGGGTAAAAATATTGATAAAAATGGAAAGTTTGTCGATGACGGCAAATCTCTTTTGGATTATATTTCCAAAGAAGAATTGTGGGCTTGTACAACATGTAATGCCTGTGTTGAAGAATGTCCGGTGGAAAATGATCCGATGGATGTAATTATACAAGTCCGCAGATATTTGGTAATGGAAGAATCGGCGGCACCTTCGGAGTTGAATATGATGTTTACGAATATTGAAAACAATGGTGCTCCTTGGCAATACAGCCAAATGGATCGATTGAATTGGAAAGATGAATGATTAATTGTTAATGCTTAATTATTAATGGTGAATGAGATTCCTCTCCGTCAGCTGACGAACCATCCCCGTGGACTTGGGAGTATGGTGTAGGAAGGGGGTACGCCCTACTGAAAATATTAGTAATAATTATTAAAAACATTTGTTATAATGTCAAACGAATTGAAAGTAAGAACAATGGCGGAATTAGCCGCCGAAGGCAAAGAACCCGAAATTTTGTTTTGGGTGGGTTGTGCCGGTAGTTTCGACGACAGAGCTAAAAAAATTACACGTGCTTTTGTAAAACTCTTGAATAAAGCGGAGGTGGATTTTGCGGTATTAGGAACGGAAGAAAGCTGTACGGGAGACCCAGCCAAACGTGCCGGAAACGAATTTTTATTTCAGATGCAAGCAATGACCAATATCGAAGTGATGAACGGCTATAATGTTAAAAAAATTGTTACGACTTGTCCGCATTGTTATAATACTTTTAAGAATGAATATCCGGATTTGGGAGGAAAATATCAGGTTTTTCATCATACGGAATTGTTGCGGTCTTTGCTTGAAGAAGGTAAGTTGAAAGTGGAAGGCGGGAAGTATGACGGCGTTGATATTACTTATCACGATCCTTGTTATTTGGGACGTGGAAATGGACAGTACGAAGCTCCGCGTGAGGTGTTGAGACAATTGGAAATTGATATTAAGGAGATGAAACACCACAAGGAAAATTCGGTTTGTTGTGGTGCAGGCGGGGCGCAAATGTTTAAAGAAGCCGAACCGCAAAAAGAAGAAATTTTTGTTTTTCGTACACGCGAAGCTTTGGAAACACAGCCGAAAGTGATTGCTACGGCTTGTGCTTTCTGTAATACGATGATTACCGATGGTGTTAAGTTTTTTAATAAGGAACAGGAAGTTAAGGTTTTGGATATTGCGGAGTTGTTGGAGGAGGGGACAAAATAAAAAAAGAGCCACCCACGGGACTTGAACCCGCGACCTGCTCATTACGAGTGAGCTGCTCTACCAACTGAGCTAAGGTGGCTAATTGTATTTTGGATTTAATCCAAATAATAGTGCAAAAATAAAAAAATCAAAAATATCTATCCTATATTTTGTCAGTAATTTTTTTTTTGTAATTTTGCAAACCAAATCCAACGAAACCGCTGACGAAAATCGTGAATGTTTCTTGGTATGAACGATAAAATTATATCAAAATGGACCATTTAATTAAATTAGTTCAAGATCAATTAATTGAAAAGAAAGATTTTCCGGAATTCGGTGCCGGAGATACCATTACGGTTTACTACGAAATTAGAGAAGGGAACAAAACAAGAACACAGTTTTTTAGAGGTGTAGTTATTCAAAAAAGAGGCAGCGGGGCAACTGAAACTTTTACCATTCGTAAAATTTCGGGTGATATTGCCGTTGAACGTATTTTCCCTGTCAATATGCCTACTATTCAAAAAATTGAAGTGAACAAAAGAGGAAAAGTTCGTAGAGCAAGAATTTACTATTTTAGAAACTTACGTGGTAAAAAAGCCCGAATCAAAGAAAAAAGAACAAAAAAAGATTAATTTTTTTCAAATTTTTTAATAAAAAGCTCCGAATTTTTTCGGAGCTTTTTATTTTTCAAAAATTTGGAATATCTGTTACGGTGTGTTTGAGTAAGGTATTTTGAATAAAAAATTTTAAGAGGCTCGATAATCTCAAAAAAACTTTTTATATTTGCAGTCCGAAACCAAGCGGGTGTGGTGAAATTGGTAGACACGCCAGACTTAGGATCTGGTGCCGCAAGGCGTGGGGGTTCGAGTCCCTTCACCCGCACTAAAAAACTCCTTTCATTGTATATGAGGGAGTTTTTTTTTATATTAGCTCTCAAAAATTATTTGATGTTAGAATCTTCGGTAAATATTTTTTTGGATTTTATTAAGGCGGTTCCTTTGGGAATTACTTTGAGTTTTTTGATTGGTCCTGTTTTCTTTGTTTTATTGGAAACCGGTGCTACCAAAGGCGCGCGTGCAGCAATTGTTTTGGATTTGGGAGTAATCTTTGCCGATATTTTGTTTATAGCAATTGCCTTTTTGGGAAGTTATAAATTGATGACGCAGTTGGCTAATCATCCGGCTTTGTATAGTTTGGGTGGGATGATTATGATGGTTTACGGTATTATTACCATCATTAGAAAACCGGCAAAAGAAAGTTTGGAGAATAAAACCGAGTTGGAAATTCCGAAAAATAATTACTTAGGTCTATTTGTTAAAGGATTTTTGTTGAATTTTATCAATATCGGTGTTTTGGCTTTTTGGCTGGCAATGATAGTAATCTTTACTCCGAAACTTGATTTTAATGTTTTTCGTATAATAGCTTTTTTCGGGGGAATTTTAACCGGCTATTTTTTGGTGGATTTGGCAAAAATTTTTCTTGCCAAACAATTCAAATCCAAAATGACACGTGAACGGGTAATCCACATTCGTAAAGTTATCGGGATTGTTTTATTAATTGCCGGTATATATTTGATTTATGAAGGTTTTACGGAGGATAAACATATCAACTCAACTATTGAACACATTCAGCAAATTGAAAACGATTGAAAAAAAAAGCTGACTTTTAGCCAGCTTTTTTGTTTTTCGTTTTCAGAGACACCCATATAAATATTAAACAATTTTCTTTTGGGTATTTTTTCATTAATTTTATATATTTAATCTAAATTGTTTATATATAATTTATTATTATTATTATTACTTTTTTCCATTGATGAAAAAAGTAACAAAAAAATCTAGCCTGACGAAAACCTTGCAAAATTTATCGTCCTTGAAGCTAAAATGTATGAACTTGCTCTTGCTCATACTTCACAAGAGCTTCGAACAGCATACATTTTTACGCTTCTTCGTCGTAAATTTTATGCAAGAACTTCGTAGGGCATTAGGCTAAATTCTTTTGCCTGTGATTAATAAAACTCAAATAAAATAGGAAACCTAAATCCAATAAATAAGTATATATGTTTGATAATTAAACGTTTATAAATTAAAAGAAAAATGTTATGAAACAGGATAAACATATCAACTCAACTATTGAACATATTCAGCAAATTGAAAACGAATAAAAAAGCAGGTTTTTAGCCTGCTTTTTATAATTGCATTTTCAGTGTTAAAATAATATTTCTGCCTTGGGCGGGGATATTCTGTTCTCGCAGCACCGAAAGATTGGAAATATATTCTTTGTTCAGTAAATTATGAACCGATAAGTTAAATGATATTTTGGCTTTTTTCCAATTCATAGTATTTCCAATTCCCGCATTTACCAATGTGTATGCAGGATAAATATCTTCAACTTCATCGACTCTATTGGCTTCAAAATAATGATTTACGGAAAAATTAATATATGCTTTTTTTAACAAATTATTTTTGGATTTGAAATGAATACTTAAATTGTTTTTCCATTGATCGGGAGGCATCAGCGGGAGATATTCTCCTGTTTTTTGTTTTCCTGTTACGGTTTCAAAACTGGTATCGTAATGTAGCCAATCCCACGGATGCGGATGAAAATGCAAACCTATTTCTCCTCCGTATAAATAGGCATCGGTTTGTTTGTATTCATAGACGGGATATATGATCATCGGT
>JALSPZ010000084.1 GCA_026985675.1 Flavobacteriales bacterium | reverse complement strand
ATATGTTTCGCTTTCGTAATAATTTTTATCAAAACTTACGCCCAGATTTTTATAAGTTTCGTCAAAACCTTTGTAAACCCAGCCATTCATTTTTTTCCAAAGTTCCATTACTTCGGGGTCTTTGGCTTCCCATTTTCTTAGCATTTCTTGGGCTTCCAGTAAAATTGGTGCTTGTTTTTTTGCTTCTTCTTCTGTTTTTCCTTCTTTGATAAGTTTAACGATTTGTTTTTTATATTCCTTATCAAACAAAACATAATATTTTCCTGCCAAATGATCTCCTTTCAATCCCGAGCTTTGGGGAGTTTCGCCATTTCCGAATTTTTGCCAAGCCAACATCGATTTGCAAATATGAATACCACGGTCATTGATGATTTGTGTTTTGATAACCGGTTTTCCCGTAGCTTTATATATTTCGCTGATACTGTGCCCCAACAGATTATTACGGATATGTCCTAAATGCAAAGGTTTGTTGGTGTTGGGCGATGAATATTCAACCATCAATGCTTTTTGCGTTTTATCAATAGGAGTAAGTCCGTAATTTTTGTCGGAATAGATTTCTTTGAGAAAATTTTTATAATAATCGGGGCTTATGACTAAATTCAAAAATCCGCCTACTACATTAAAATCTTGTATTTCGGGTAAATTTTGCATTAAAAAATTACCTAAATTTTCAGCAATTTCCTTTGGATTTTTTCGTAATTGTTTCACATAAGGAAATACTACAATTGTAAGGTCTCCTTCAAAATCTTTTTTGGTATTTTGTAATTCGGGATTTTCTATATTCAAATCATAAAGTTCTTTCATCCCTTGTTTGACTAATGTTTGTATTTGCGGTTCTATATTATTCATTAAATAAGTTGTTTTGACTTTTGTTCTTGCAAAAATAGTGATTAATTTGTTTAATGCTTAATTGTTAATGGTGAATTGTAAATGAATGCACATCCCTAAATAAGATTGACCCTTTTTTGGTTAATATTTTTTTTATTTCTGTGTGTTTTTTTTAACGAAAACGTCCTTGCTTGTTTCTTGTAGTGGTGAACTGTGGCGGTTTGCCCCGCGTGAGGGGGTGAAGTGGTAGCTCCCGCACCACAAAACACTACAAAAATATAAAGAGCAAAGCGACCAACGGAAGCTCTTGAAATTTATAAACTTTTGTGTGTTTTTGCGGGCGGGACTATAAACGAAACACCCGACCCGTGGACTTGTGCGGCTGGCATAGGAAGGGACACGCCCATAAAAAAATCCTGTTCGGTGAACAGGACTTTTGTGCTTTTGTTTTATGAATTTTGTTGATTTTCCAAATTTAGGTTTTTGGTGGCATCCACAATGATTCTTACAAGTTTTTTTAATGAATCTTCTATATCTTTGGTTTCCAATAACAATCCTAGAAACATTCGGGAATTTTTTGAACTGCAATTTTCCGATTGGATACATTTGACTTGATGATTGATGGCAGTTTCCATAATTTGATCCAGATTGTTGGTTTTATAAACGATTTTGAGTTTGTTTAAATCCCTATCGACCAAAGCCAATTGCATTTGATTCATCATTTTGATCATTTCTTCACGTATTTTTATCAAATCTTGAATTTGTTCTTTGGTCAGCGGGCTGTGGGTGTTGTCCACGTATTCTTTGGAAGTTTTGGAAATAAAATGGATGGATTGTATCAAATCTTGTATTTTATCCAAAAGTTTGATATAGTTGTTGCTGATAATAATGTCTTTATCTTGTTGCGATTTTATAATATAAAAAAGCTTGTCTTTCAGTTTGTTTCCTTGTTTGTATAGTTTTCTAACGTTTTTGTCATTCTTTTTAAGTAAATCCAAATCGTAGCGGATAAGCCCTTCTACTGTATTTTCATAGAGTTTATTAATATATCCAATAACTTTGTTGATATTGGTCATACTTTCGTTTATCAAAAGTTCGGTGGACTTTTTTTCGTCTAAATCGGAAGGATGTTCGTTTACTTCAAAAAGTTCTTCTTTGGCTTCCTGGACTTCTTCTTGGTGTTTTTTTTGCGAGCGGTAGAGCATATACAATTCCATTAAGAAAAAGACAATTGCCAAGTAGAAGCCGAATTTGTAGATAAGCATTGATATGACAAAGGCAATACTGAAAGCTGAAAAGGCGGTTAGAAACCATCCACCGATAACATTGAATACTCCGGCTATTCGGTAAACGGCACTTTCGCGTCCCCAAGCACGGTCGGCGAGTGATGCTCCCATCGCTACCATAAAGGTTACGTATGTAGTGGAAAGGGGTAGTTTCATCGATGTGGCTATGGATATGAGTATGGCGGCAACCAATAGGTTAACGGATGCTCTGACTACATCAAATTCAGGTAAGTTTTTTCTGTTTTTTACTCTTATGGCGGGAGTTTTAAACCGTGAGTCTATCCAAAGTCGTGTGGATTCGGGTAAAATGGTTGAAAATGCTTTGTTTGTGGCTATGGCGGCTTTTACTACGGCACGGGACACTTGATTGGCTTGAAATTTTTCTTCTTTGTCGCCTTGTGCCGATAAATCAATGGCGGTTTTGGCTACTTTTTGGGCTTTGCTTGAAAACCAAAGGGTCAATACCATAATAATGGCAGCGCCTATAAGAAATATTATAGGAGTCGGAACTTTTTTGCCTAAAACGTTCATCATAAATTCTGTTGCCGGTTGTCCGGATTGTATCCAAGCTTCATATGAATTGTATCCGGCTATGGGAACTCCGATAAAGTTTACCAAATCGTTGCCTGCAAATGCCAAAGCCAATGAAAATGTTCCAAGTAATATAATGATATGAAAGACGTTGATTTTGAAAAATTTAATCAATATAAATGATATAATAGTCCAAAATACTAAACTCGACAGAATAATATAGACGGTGTAATCGTGTATAAAATGTTTGATAGTTCCGTAAAAATCAGTTCCTTTGAGTCCTTTTAAAATGATAAAATAGGTTATGGCAGCAAATGTAATACCTGCAAAAATTGAAGTGGCGGTTATTTTTTTCTTATAATCGAACTGAAAAGTAAAAACCAATCGTGAAATATATTGGACAATGGCTCCTACGGAAAATGCAATGACTACGGAAAGGAGTATTCCGGAAATAATTCTTAGAGCACTTGCCGAATTTATAAATTTATAGAGTTCACCGATATCCGAATTGCCGGCAAAAATTTTCATTAATCCCACACCGACAGCTGCTCCTAACAAATCAAAAACAATGGAAACAGTTGTTGAAGTGGGCATTCCCAAGGTATTGAATATATCCAAAAGTAAGATATCCGCCAACATAACGGCAAGGAATATTACCATAATATCATAGAACGAAAACATACCGGGGTTGAAAATTCCTTTTCTGGCAACTTCCATCATTCCGCTGGAAAAAACCGCCCCGATAAAAATACCGAGACTGGCGGTAATCATTATGGTGCGAAAGGAAAAAATTTTGGAACCGATGGCTGAGTTGAGGAAATTTACTGCGTCGTTACTTACTCCGACAATTAAATCAATCACTGCCAAAATTAGCAAAATGACGATTAAAACTAAGAAAATATTCATTTTTAGGAAGCTTTTTTACGATACCAAATTTATTAAAAAAAAATGAAGTTTATAATTGGATACAAAACTTTACATTTTATTTACAGTCTTTTATATATTCCATAAATTTTTGAGTAGGAAAGCCCATAATATTGTAAAATGAGCCTTTTATTTTTTTGATACCGACGAGTCCGATCCATTCTTGTATTCCATATGCTCCGGCTTTGTCAAAGGGTTTATATTTGTTTACGTAATAATCGATTTCTTTTTCGGAAAGTTTTTTGAAAGTTACTTCCGAAAGGTCGGAAAAAGTAAGCATTTTATTTTTGCATCGTAGAC